>NZ_CP136624.1:8955000-9184954 GCF_032917945.1 Bradyrhizobium sp. sBnM-33 | reverse complement strand
TGCTTGAGAACTTTTCTGAATGAGTAATGGTGTCTTGTGAAATCGGCTGGCGGTGCCCTTGCAGGTTTCCTGCCAGACGTGACCTCGGCGCGGTGCTTCAACCACCAGACACAGATCTAACGTTCGGCGGAATCGCCGTTGCTCAGATCAAACGCCGGATGGAGTGAGAGAGGCTACCGCGAGGTCAGCGCGTACTCGACGCTCTCAGCGGAGTTCGCGTGGGAGGACGGCCAAAAACATTGTTCAGGGATTCTGAAGCGGTCGCGATGGAAATGAGCGTGCCGAATGTCGCGTTGATTTCGTAAAGCATAGTACCTCCCCCTCTCGCCGCGAAAGTGCGCGGCGAGTAACCACATCACCAGTGTTTCAAAGCCAGTCTGCCGCTACCGAACATCCGCTTGTTCGCCGCTGCGTCCGCCGCGTACCTCAGTCTGTCGTCTTCAACACGTTCACAAGCTCCGCGTTCCCAACCGCTGCATCGTCGGCAAGCATCTTATTCCCCTTGTCTGGAGCGCGCTTGAAACGTGAGCGCCCCCGCGGAAATTTAGACACAGAACAACCGTCCTCATATTGCTATGAGTTACCAACTCAGCTTCGCTTGGAAAGCGTCGCTAACGCGCACACCGCCGCCGATTTGCACGTCCGTTCTTGGGTCTCATACCGCGCTGGTCAGGAGAGCCTAGAGCGTCGCGAACGAGTAACAAATACACCAAGCGCGATTTCTGACAATCCGTGATTCGACGATGTCGCGTGACTCTTCGGCGGTGTTGCAACACTGCAAATGCGACACTCCACACCAAGTTTTTGAATCAGCGCAGAGAATCCCGCGGTGCGAACGAGCGTGACAATTTTCGCCGCACGCGCAAAATTTTTTAAGAAACCGTTACAATCTTGGTTACCGGGACCAATTTTCAAAACGCTTGTCCTCGCTATGTGGATAAGTGATTAGCGAGACGAAGCTTTTCGGAATTGTTTTTGCAGGGTAACTCGCGCGAGCGGTGCGAGCGATCCGGCGGCGCGGGCGGAGGAGGCGGGTGTTGTCTGGTCAGGTGAACCGCCGCGATCGCATTTCTCGCAAATGCGCATGGCAACGCAGGTGCAATAAGTTGCACCTCGTAAAACTACGGGTGCCCGAAATATGACACGCAAGCCGGCGCTCAGCAACGAGACAATTGAATTGTCACAGTCGATCCGGCAAGCGGGTTTTGGTGTGTGCCCGAAATCCAACAGGATGCACGTCCGCGACAGCAATGAATTTCGGGCTCGTGCTCATGCGCCGGCATGGCAAAAAAACGAAAAGCCCGGCGGGGCCGGGCTTTTGACGAATATCTATTTCTGTCAGTTCACTTCGCGAGCTTGGCGATCGCGTGGGTCAGGCGCGACACCTTCCGGCTCGCATTGTTCTTGTGAATGATGTTGCGCTGCGCCGCCTGAATCAGTTCCGGCTCCGCGCGCTTCATCGCTTCCAACGCCGCATTGCGGTCGCCGCTCTTGATCGCTTCCTCGACGGTGCGGACCGCGCCGCGCATCTGGGTGCGACGCGATTTGTTGACAATGGTGCGGCGGGCAATCTTGCGGGTCGCCTTTTTGGCGGAAGTGGTATTGGCCATGTTCTCAACTATCCTTCGGCTGTCATCGCTCGGGTGGTCGGCCCTTGAGCGCGCCGGCCGTTCAAATTGCGTGATCGACGCTGGTTGTGTTTTCCAGGGTGTTCTGACGTAAGCCGTTCTTGAGGGTGCCATAGACGGAAGCCAAAATGCTCCCGCAACCGGCGCTGCTCAAAGAACAGCGGCGGCGGGATTGCGCCCGCCGCCATTGGGGGTCTTATAGAGGGCGCATCCTGCACCGTCAACGCTTTCCGGCCTCCCCGAAAGGTTGAAATGGCGGCGGAAAAGGGCGCGTAAGGTGCTGATGAGGTTGAATTTCCGGGGTGCCCCCGGTATTGGCTGACGGCCTTTGGGGGCGACAGATATAAGGTGACGCATGATCCGCGGTTTTTTCCGGCTTATCGGCCTGCTCCTTCTGGCCGGCGGATTCATCTTCATGGTCTATGACGGGGCCCGTTTCGTTGCCGACCAGACCCTGCGGTTTACCCGGTTCGGCCAGTTCTGGAACGACATCCATCAGTCCAGCCAGCTTGCGTTCCGGACCTGGATCGAGGGTAACGCACCCTGGCTATGGAACAGCGTCATAAAGGTCCTGTTGGACCAGCCGGTCTTTGCCGTGCTGGGCGTGGTCGGTATTCTGCTCATGATCCTGTTCCGGCCTCGCAAGCCGCTGATCGGCTATTCGCGGGACTGACATGGTCGGTGCCGCCCCGAGGCGCCCAGCGTAACAGGGCTGCGGCAACAGGCGTAAAGACATATATAGAAGTCCAACCGGCCGATGCCGTCGTCGCATCCGCCGATGTCCCGCCTGGAGGTACTCCATGTTGTTCATGCGCAAGACCACCGCGTTGCCGAGCGCAGCCGAAGCGCTGCCGGGCCGTGCCACCCCGATCCCGACCGCAACCACGCATTTCGTCAACGGCCGCAAGCTTCAGCCGCCCTATCCCGCCGGCCTCGAACAGGCGGTTTTTGGATTAGGCTGCTTCTGGGGCGCAGAGCGCAAGTTCTGGGAACTCGGCGACGGCATCTATGCGACCGCCGTCGGTTATGCCGGCGGGCATACCCCCAATCCGACCTATGAAGAGGTTTGCTCGGGCCGGACCGGTCATACCGAGGTGGTGCTGGTCGTGTTCGATCCGAAGAAGATCACCTACGAGCAGCTCCTGAAGACGTTCTGGGAAAATCACAACCCGACGCAGGGCATGCGCCAGGGCAACGATGTCGGCACCCAGTATCGCTCGGCGATCTACACGTTTGGCGATGCGCAGCGCCAAGCCGCCGACGCGTCGAAGGCTACGTACCAGAAGGCGCTGGCGGCGAAGGGCCTTGGCGCCATCACCACCGAGATCGCGCCGGCGGGCGAATTCTATTTCGCCGAGGACTATCATCAGCAATATCTCGCCAAGAACCCGGCGGGCTATTGCGGGCTAGGCGGCACCGGCGTGTCCTGCCCGATCGGCGTCGGCGTGAGTGCCGCCTAGGCCGTCATTGCGGGCCAACGGGTCGCGCGAATGCGCGCCCGATGACAGGCTCCGCGAAGCAATCCATCGCTCCACGCAAGGGTAGAATGGATTGCTTCGTCGCTTCGCTCCTAGCAATGACGTATCGTCTCGCCTTGGGTTATGCCAACCAAAAACCGTTTATTAACCATACCCAGTGCATGACTAGAGCTGTCTCGCTTTGAGGGATGGCTCTGGTGCGGGTTGTGCGCGCGTTTCGAATACCGATCACTGCGATCATCACCGCGCTGGCGCTGTCGGGCTGCATGCGCACGACCGGGCCGGTTGCGGTCGCGCAGCAGGGTGATCTCGACCAGATGACCTATGGCCAGCCCGACAGTCCGCCGCCGCGGACGGTCGCGGTCGACTCCGGTGGCGGCGCCATTGGCGCGCTTCGCGCCGCCTTTGCCGCGGCGCCACGCACGGCACCGGCACCCGCCGTCGTTGCCGCGCCTGTCGCCTATGCCGAACCCGCACGATACGACGCGGCCTATCATCTCGATGCCGGCGACAAGCTGCGCGTCGTCGTCTATGGCCAGGAGGGCCTGACCAACACCTACGCGATCGACGCCGGCGGCGCGATCACGATGCCGCTGATCGGTTCGGTGCGGGCGCGCGGCCGCACCACAGCGGGGCTGGCGGCGGAGATTTCAGCGAAACTGCGCGCCGGCTTTATCAGAGAACCATCGGTCGCCGTCGAGATCGAAGCCTATCGGCCGTTCTTTATCCTCGGCGAGGTCGCAGCACCCGGGCAATATCCGTACGTCCCCAACATGACAGTGGAGAGCGCGGTGGCGATCGCCGGCGGCTTTTCGCCGCGCGCCCGCCGCGACAGCGTCACGGTCACACACACCGATGCGTCCGGCACGTCACGTTTCGTCGTTCCGCCCGGCAGCCCGATCAGCCCCGGCGACACCGTGCTGGTCAGCGAGCGCTGGTTCTAATGCGTCAAGCCATTCCGTCGAATTGTCATCTCGACCGCGCTCGTTCCTGAGCATTGCGTCAGGCAAATGCCTCGAATTTGACCAAGAAAATTCACCATCCGCTGCTTGTGAGCGCGAACGCGGCGTTCTGCATCATGTTGCGGAAGCAATCGTAGCGATGGTCTAACTTGCAGTGGCAAACGTGCGGTTTCGCACGTGCCTGGCGTGCTGTTGGAGCCCCGCAGCAGCGTTGAGCCGGTGCGGTGCGATGAATTGGCGCTATGCGCTGAATGCGTTCGAAACCATGTTCCATCTTGCGCTGCAGCGATGTAGAAAGCCGTCGTTCAAATCTAGGCAGCGCCGGTTTGTCGGTAGAGTGCCTGCAATCCGGAGTGTGACCATGAACTATCATTTGCCGGTCCGCGTGGTGCGCGCGGTGAGTGCGGCAGCGTTGCTCGCTTCGATCGCCGTGGCCGCTTTGTGCGCCTCTTCGCATCAAGCATCGGCGGCCGATCCCTATCCGAGCCGCCGCATCACCTTCGTGGTGCCCTATCCTGCGGGCGGCGCCACCGACGTCCTGGCCCGCTTGCTCGCCAACAAATTGCAGGAGTCGTGGAAGCAGACCGTTCTCGTGGAGAACAAGTCGGGCGGCGGCGGCGTGGTCGGCAACGACTATGTGGCGAAGGCACAGCCCGACGGCTACACGGTGCTGATCGGCATTACGCAGATCATTCAGGCGCCGAGCCTCGTTACGAAGCTGCCCTACGATGTCTTCAAGGATCTCGCACCTGTCACCCAGCTCGCTTTGTCGACCATCGTTCTGGTGGTCCCAGAGCAGCAGCCGATCAAGTCCGTCAAGGAGCTGATCGATTATGCCAAGGCGAACCCCGGCAAGCCTTACGGCACCTTCGGCAACGCCACGACGTCCCACCTCTACGGGGAATTGCTCAAGAAGACCGCCAATATCGACATGACCCATGTCCCCTATCGCGGCTCGGCCCCTCTCACGAACGATTTGCTCGCTAACACGGTTACCTCGGCGTTCCAGGACCTGACCACGGCGAGCGCGCAAATCAAGGCGGGCAAGCTCCGGGCGCTGGCGGTTGGCGGCGAGAAGCGCAGGAAAGCGTTGCCCGACGTGCCGACGATGGGCGAACTCGGTTACCCCGGTTTTGAGATCGAAGGCTGGCTTGGCGTGTTCGTGCCTGCCGCAACGCCCAAGGAGATCGTGGCGAAGCTTTCTGCAGAACTCGCCCGCATCATCGCCTCGCCCGAGGGCGTCGCCGGGATCGAGACGCTCAGCCTCGTTCCGGTCGGCGGATCGGCGGAAGCGTTCGAGAATGTCCTGCGCCGCGATTACGAGCGGTGGGCCGATGTCGTGAAGGCCACCGGCGTCAAGGGCGAGTGAGGCGTAGTTGTATCCGTCATTCCGGGATGGTCCGAAGGACCAGACCCGGAATCTCGAGATTCTCAGGTGCGCAATTGCGCACCATAGTTCGCGCGAAGAGCGCGCCCCGGAATGACTCCCTCCGGGCGTCACTTCAAATGCCTGGCGAAAAACGCCAGGCTGCGCGGCCAGGCGATATCGGCGCTGGCCTTGTCGTAGCTGGCGCGTTCGTCGCAGTGAAAGCCGTGCTGCGCGCCCGGATAGATGTGGACTTCGACCTCCGGCCGCTTGGTCTTGATGGTTTCGACGTCGGTTAGCGGAATGCCCGCATCCTTTTCGCCGAAATGCAATTGCGTCGGCACTTGCGGCTTGTCGTCGGCAAAGCGGACGACGGCACCGCCGTAGTAGCCGACCGCGGCAGACAAGCCCGACAGCTTGGTCGCCGCCGCATAGGCGATACTGCCGCCGAGGCAAAACCCGATGATGCCGACCGGGCCGACATCCTTCACGGCGTCAATCGCGGCCTGGGTGTCGCGCAGCATCGCGGCCCAATCCGGATTGGCGACGAACTTTCGTGCGTTTGCAATCTCGTCAGGCGAATAGCTGCACTGGAAGTTTGGTTGCGTGCGATCGAAGATCGAGGGCGCAATCGCGACATAGCCTTCGCCCGCCAATCGGTCGCACACCGAGCGGATGTGGTGGTTGACGCCAAAAATCTCCTGGATCACCACGATCGCCGCTTTCGGCGCACCAGCGGGGTCGGCGCGATAGCCGCCCAGTTTGAAACCGTCCGAAGCCGTAAGTTCGATATCCTGTCCCACGGGTCATCCATTTGCGTTTGAGTTGCACGAAGTCTTGCGAGAAGGTCCATCCAACAGGCGCTACTGCCACATCCAGTTGTGACCCCAGTCGCCCTTCCAGCCGGCTAGCCTGCCCTTGCGAAACTGCAGATAGAGCCGGTCCTTTTTGTAGAACAGCCCGCTGCCGCCGACGTTGCGGAACGCGAGAAAGATTTCATCGCCCGGACGGCCCCTGATGTAATTGAGCGGGACGCCCAGCACGCGGGCGGCTTCATCGGCCTGCATGCCGAACGCAAGCGGGATGTTGTTCGACAGCGTCTCGGTGAACGGTGGCGGGTAGGGGCCGCCGATCGGCGGCAAGTGCTGCGCGGCAGCTTGCGTGAAACTGCTTGCGATAAGAGCGAGGGCTACCGTCGCTGTCTTCATGAAGCGGCCTCCTGTGGTGCCTTGGCATCAAGGCTGTCGAGGAACGGCAGCACCGCGTCGATGAAAGCCTGCGGCTGGTCGATGTTCACGGCGTGGCCGGCAGCCGGGATCACCACCTTCTGCGCGCCGGGAATCTTGGCTGCCATGTAGTCGGAGGCGGCGAGGAACTGCGTGTCGTCGGCGCCGACCACGATCAGCGACGGCACCTTGATATCGGGCAAGGATTCAATCACGCGGGCATCGCGCTGGGTCAGCATGCCGCGCGCGGCGCGCGCCAGTCCCGACGCATCGCGATGGGTGACGCTGGAGCGTTCCCGGCTGGCCGATTTCAAAACCTCCAGGCCCTCGCGCTCGAAGCGGTCGCCGGTATCGTATGCGCGCTTGTTCCAGACTTCGCGGGCATCGTCCTTCTTGAAGCCTGGGCCGGTGTCGATGATCAGCAGCGCGCGGACGCGACTTGGATGGGCGCGGTAGAACGCCAGCGACATGTAGCCGCCCAGCGAGAGCCCGCCGACGATCGCCCTGTCAGCGCCGACGGCGTCAAGCAGCGCCGCCATGTCGGCAACCGTCAGCGCTTCGCTATAGGCTGCGGGATCACTGGGATAATCGGACTGGCCGTGGCCGCGCATGTCCCACAACACGAGCTTGTGATGCTTCGACAAGGCTGCGATCTGGCCCTGCCACATCCCACTGGTCGATGAATAGCCGTGGGTCAAGAGCAACGGTGGGCCGGAGCCGTGAACCTCGTAATAGATGCGGACACCGTCGCGATCGCTTGTCGGCATTGCGGCTCCCTGGGAGTTCCCATGCAATTGTCGGCCTCATCCTAGCGCGATCTGATCGCGATTGGGAAATGCGGAAAGCGAGGGTGGTATCGGCGCATCGATAAGACCAGACCGCTTGTTGACGGCAGCCCGCACTGCTCCACCGCGAACGATACGAGCATCGGCTCGCGATCTCGGCCGCTTTATCATTTCATCCTTGTACCCCTTCATGTTCGACAGAATCGTCAGTCAAGCCGGCAAGCGTAGTTGCCGCACGAATGCCCGCAGCAAGCATCGCATCGGATAAATCCGGGTCATCGACGGCCCGCGAAAGCTGAAGCGTTCCGATGAAGACGGCAAGGATAGCGATCGCCGTATCCTGCGATTCGGAGATGGAGCCATTCTGTGGCAGCCGTCGCGTCAGCTGCTCAATCAGTGTGCGTAATCGAGCGGTGTAAGCCTTCCGGATGGAGTGGGGCTGGCGAGCAATTTCGGGCAGTAGCGCCGCGGAGGCGCAGCCGGTGCCCGGCCGGTCACGATGGTGCTGAGACAAATAAGAACGGATCAGGTGAGCCAATGCGCCCGGCTTGGGGTTGGGTTCGGCCAGGCTTTGCAGTTGGTCGGCGAGCGCTCGATCGAGGCCTTCCCTGACCAGGTCGCTTTTCGAGCGGAAGTGCGAGTAGAACCCGCCGTTCGTCAGTCCTGCCTCCGCCATGATTCCGGTCATTCCGGCGGCAGCAATGCCGTCCCGTCTGAACCTCTTCGCTGCAGCCTTCACGATTCGCTCGTGCGAGGTCTCTTTTTGCCCCTTGGCGTAGCGCATAGTGGATCCTCCGGTCAAAAGCCTATTGAATTATGATCGTCATGTGATATTTATACCTTAATTTAAGCGGCTGTTCAATGCGTCCATGGAGGTTCTCATGCAGCAAAACGGTAAAGTGGCGATGGTGACCGGGGCTTCCACGGGCATTGGGCTGGCGTCAGCAAAGGCCTTGCGCGAGGCTGGATTTCGCGTGTTCGGCACCAGCCGACGGATGGCCGCAAGTGGCCCCGACGGCATTGCGATGGTCGCTTGCGATGTGACCGATGACGGTTCAGTGAAGCTTGCCGTCGACAAGGTGCTCGATCGGGCGGGCAGGATCGACGTTCTGGTCAACAACGCCGGGACGGGCCTGATGGGCGGGGCTGAAGAATCGTCAATTGGTCAAGCCCAGGCGCTGTTCGACGTAAACCTCTTCGGGGTCATGCGCATGAGCAATGCGGTCCTGCCGCACATGCGAGCACGGAAAGGTGGAAGGATCATCAATATAAGTTCGGTGCTTGGCCTGATACCAGCGCCGTTCTCGGCGCTCTACGCCTCAACAAAGCATGCTCTCGAAGGCTACTCGGAATCTCTCGATCACGAGGTGCGGAGCTTCGGCATCCGGGTTTGCTTACTGGAGCCGGCGTATACCAGCACCTCCTTCGAACAGAACATGGTGCTTCCCGACCAGGCATTGGATGCGTATGTCTCGGCACGAAAACGCGCCGTCGCAGTTATGCAGGAAGTGATGAAGACGGCGGATAGGCCCGAAGTGGTCGCCAAGAGAGTGGTGGAGGCCGCGACGACAGCATCGCCTCGTCACCGATATACCTGCGGCAAAATGGCTGGCCAGGTGAGCGTGCTGCGCCGTTTTGTTCCGGAGCGCATGTTCGACAAGAGCCTTCGTAAGCAAATGGGGCTGCCGGTATAGCCGTTCACGCGCCCGCGCTCGGCAACGTCATCTTCAACGCCTGCGGCGCGCGCATCCGCTCGTCACGGCGTACTGGATCATCCGCTTTCGCGGATGATGACAGTTGCGGGAGTAGCGTGGGTGCAGCGCATCACGAACCAGATCGCTAGAATTTTAGCGTTCACATTAGCCTATCTTCACGATGCCTCTTAAGCCCCGGGGAACTCCTTATCCGCTAGGCTCGGTTGCAAGTCATCACCGCTAGGGTCTGGGGTTTCATGACATCCGCAACCAACAAGGCTTCGACCAGGCGCCGGCTATTGCTCGCTTCGGATCGGAGCGATCAGAGCAGCGAACTCGCCAGCATCCTGCGATCCGTCGGTCAGGTCGACACCATCGCGACTTCTGACATTCCCGACAGCCCGGAACGGGACCTGGCGGGCATCGTGGTCGATATCAACCTGCGCTCCGCCGAGAGCGTACAACTGGTGCGCAACAAGCTGCGGGCCGAGGCCTATCGCGAGATGCCGCGGCTGTTCGTGCTGGCGGACGCGCTTCACCACGGATCGATGCAGGCCTGGGCGCTCGGCGCCACCGACACGATCGCGCGGCCGTTCGATGCGCAGGGCATCCTGCAGCGGATCCGCGCCGCGTTTCCGGACAGCGACGGCTACGACGAGACCGATCGCGGCAAGGCCCTCAACAGGGGCGTCGAGGCGGCGCATGCCGTGATGGTCAAGATCTTCGAAAAGCTTCCGGCCGGCGTTCCCCTAAAGTTCAGCGACATCATCGAGGCCGAGAGCAAGATTCTTAAGGCGATCAAGCATTCGTCATTGCGGGAATGGCTGACGACGGTCGGCTGCCATCACACCGGCAGCTACCGTCATTGTCTCTTCGTCACCGGCTTTGCAGTGGCGTATGCGCAGCATCTCGGCATGCGCGACGACGACCAGCGCCGTCTCGCCCGCGCAGCCCTGCTGCACGACGTCGGTAAGGCGTTCGTTCCGGTGGGGATCCTGGACAAGCCGGGTCCGTTGACGTTGGAAGAGATGGAAGAGATGCGCCAGCATCCGCGCCGCGGCTACGACGCGCTGTCCGCGCAAGGCGGCTTCCCGCCCGAAATGCTCGACGTGGTGCTGCACCACCACGAATTCCTCGATGGCACCGGATATCCCAACGGGTTGAGCGGCAAGGAGATCAGCGACATCGTGAGGCTGACCACGATCGTGGACATCTACGCGGCCCTCGTCGAGAAGCGCGCCTACCGGCTGCAGTTCACCCATGCCCGGGCCTACGGCATGATGGAAGAAATGGGCGATAAGCTCGACCAGCATTTGCTGCACGCCTTCCGCCCGGTGGCGTTCGGGTATTATTGAGGGGCTGCCGGATTCCCTGGCGATCCGCGCCATTTTATGAATGGCCCGAAGAATCTGCCGCTCCGGTTCGAGGTGGATTGAACTGTCACCCGTCATTCCCGGGCGATGCGAAGCATCGAACCCGGAATCTCGAGGTTCCGGGTTCAACGCTGCGCGTTGCCCCGGGACGACGCGGAAAGCCTCACCCCAGCATCTTCCGCAATTCCGCCTTTGCCACCTTCTCCAGCGTCGAGCGCGGCATGTCGTCCACCAAATGAATTTCGCGCGGCACCTTGAAATCGGCGAGGGCGGTTCTGCAGGCGGCCATCACGGTGTCGTGCAGATCGCGAGGCGCGCCCGCCACACCGGCTTGCGGAATGATGAAGACAACGGGCACTTCATCCAGCATCGGGTGCTTCTTCGCCACCACCGCAGCCTCGCGCACGCCCGGCACCACCGCGATCACCTGTTCGATCTCGGAGGCCGCGACGTTCTCGCCACCGACCTTGAGCATGTCCTTGGTACGATCGCCGAACCTGATGAAGCCGTTCTCGAGCAGCGTGACACGGTCGCCGGTGATGAAATAGCCGTGCTCGTCAAAACTCTCGCGCGTAGCTTCTTCGTTGTGGAGATACTCTGAAAACAATGACAGGCCGGGAATGCCCTTGATCAGGAGATTGCCGGTGCCGCCGACGGGCGTCGGCGTGCCGTCGTCTTCGACGATGCGGATCTGATATTCCGGCGCGGCGCGGCCGATCGACATCGGCGTATTGGGCTGATCGACCTCGCCGACGATGCCGTGGGTGATGGTTTCCGTCATGCCCCACCAGCCGATCGTCTTGACGCCGAAGGCAGCGAATGGCGGCGGCTCGGATACTGCGGTGCCCCAGAGCCGGAATTTGTGGTTGTTCGGAATCTCGTGTTCCAGCAGCGCCTTCATGCAGAAGGGAATCGTCGAGGTCCAGGTGCAGTTGTGCTCGAGCGCCACGCCCCAGAATCGGCCCGCCGAAAACCGCGGCTGGATCACGCATGTCGCGCCGACCCACAATGACGCCAACATCGAATAGGCAAGCGCGTTGGTGTGAAACAGCGGCAGATAGGTCTGGTGCACGTCGCCAGCACGCAGGTCCTCATGCGCGGCATTGATCTTGGCGCCCCACAATGCGTTGGCATGCGTCCACAGCACTGCCTTTGGCCGCGACGTCGTGCCGGAGGTATACTGAACGCTGCACGGCGCGAACGGATCGGTGGCGCGGCGCGGCCGGTCGGCGCTGTCGGCGAAGAGTTGCTCAAAACTGTCGCCGCGCGGCGCTGCCCGCGCCGGCGTACTGCCAGCGTCATGCGAGATCACGGCGATCCAGCGCAGGCCGCGGCAATTGGCGGAGATCAGTTCGGCATAGGCAGGCTGGGTGATGGCGGCGACCGCGCCGCAATGACCGGCGAAATATTCCATCTCGGCTGCCGCCGAGCGGGTGTTGGTGGTGACCGCGATCGCGCCGAGTTCAACGCAGGCGAACCAGGCCAGCATGGCCTCGATGCAATTGTCGAGATGGATCAGAACATATTCGCCGGGCTTGATGCCGCGTTTGGCCAGTCCTGCGGAAAGTTGGCCAACCCGCTCGTGAAATTCACCATAAGACCAGCTCCGCGCCGGCGCCTCGAACGGCGCCCAGATCAGGAATGGATGGTTGCGGCGGCTTTCGGCGCGCATCCGCAGCAGCCACGGCACATCAAGCCCTGCGAACGGCCCGACAATGCCTGGTGCGGCTTGTGAAATTGGCATGATTCCTCCCGCGCGGCTCTACGGCCGCCTTGGCTTTTGCTTGGGAGTATTTCTGCCATCGGATGGCGCGACGGGCAAATCGGGATTCTGCAGGGCTCTCACCACGTCATGTATGGACGGCCCCCTCTCGGCAAGGGCTTTTTGGTGCTTCGGCAATGGATCGGGGAGCGGTCATGTATACGGCCTCGAGAAGCGGCCATTGACCGCGGGCCCTGATGGAGATCGCGGATCGAATTCCAATCATTGCGGCGCGCTGTGACGCGCGATGACGTGTCGGAGTGTTTCGATCCTGGTTTCCTGACCATTTGCCATCACACCTTAATTGCCCTTCCGATAGGGATGAGCGCGAGCGCGGCGGCTGTCGCCCTTCAACTAGGCAGCAGCCGGCGCGCTCGCGCGGTCTCGGTAAACTTCTCCTTTGCTCAGCATGGCCCAGAGGATGCGCGCGGCTTTAGCGGCGAACGCCACCATGGCGACCTTGTAAGGCCGCCGCGCCAAAAGATCGCGCAGCCACGGGTCGCTGACGCCGCGCCTCTTTTGCTGCCGCAGATGGGCGCTGGCTCCGCTGATCAGCAGCGCGCGCAACATACGATCTCCCTGTTTGGAGATACGCCCTGGGCGATGCTTGCCGCCAGTACCGTGGTCCTTGCCGGTGAGCCCGATCCAGGCGGCGAAGTCCCGACCGGAGCGAAACACCTTCGCATCGGGCACTTTGGCCAACACCGTACTGGCGATGATCGGGCCGACGCCTGGGACTTCCATCAGCCGGCGCGCGTCCCGATCGCATCTGGCAGCCTTCGCGATCTGCCGTTCAAGCACGCGTTCATCGGCATTGAGCGCCTGCCAGTGCTGCGCCAGCATCAACAGAGCACATCGCATCATCTCCGGAATCTCTTCGCTCGGCTCCTCAAGCTTGGCCATCAGCTCACACAGCCCCTGATGTCCTTGCGCGGCCACGATCCCGAGCTCGCTCAGCGCTGCCCGCAAGGCGTTTGCCACCATCGTCCGCTGGCGAACCAGCAAGGCACGTGTGCCATGAACCGCCAGCGTGGCCTGTTGCTCGACGCTCTTCACCGGAACAAAGCGCATCGTCGGCCGGCCCACTGCCTCGCAGACACCTTCCGCATCCCGGCCGTCGTTCTTGTTGCGCTTGACGTAGGGCTTCACATAGGCCGGCGGCATCAGTCGCACCTCATGGCCATAGCGCCTGATCACCCGGGCCCAATGATGTGCGCTCCCGCAAGCCTCCATGCCAACCAGGCACGGTGGCAACCCCGCAAAGAACTTCTCTACGGCAGCCCGCCTGAGCTGCCGCCTCAGCACAACCCTTCCCGATGCATCAATCCCGTGAACCTGAAACACGTTCTTAGCCAGATCCAACCCAATCGTGCTAATCTTCGTCATGGACGGTCCCCTTGTCTGGTTCGACTCAGCATCGCCAGTCTGGCACATCGATGCCGTTCGGGGGCCGTCCACCCCATCATTGCGAGCCACCGGGTCGCGCGTATGCGCGCCCGATGACAGGCTCCGCGAAGCAATCCAGACCGTCCGCGGGACGGTATGGATTGCTTCGTCGCTGGCGCTCCTCGCAACGACGGGGAGAGAGCGATGCCTACTTCGCCCCATCCTCATACGACGAAATCTCGATCAAGCTCCCGTCCGGATCCCGGCAATAGACCGAGCGCAGCGTGCCGCGGGCGCCTTGCTTCGCGACCGGGCCTTCCTCGATCGCGACGCCGTTGGCCTTCAGATGCGCCACGACTTCGTCCGGCGTGCTCGACGTCAGGAAGCACAAATCGTCGCTGCCTGCGGTTTCGTGATCGGCCGTGAACCACTCGACCTTGTCGGCGTCGCGCGGCCGCACGTTGATCTTCTGATTCCCAAACACCAGCGAGGTCCGCGGCGTTTTGCCCGGACCCGCATCGAACACCTTGACCTCCATGCCGAGGATCTTCCGGTACCACTCGGCGGAGCGCGCCACGTCGGACACATTGATGACGAGATGGTCGAGAGCGTTAACCCTGACAGGCATGCCTTATCCTTTCGTCGCGGTCGGCGACGCTGCGCCCCACTGGCCGCACCCGGGTTTGTTTGTTACAACGCGCGCCGCGTTCGGTTCAATAGAGCCGCGCCTCAATAGAAACGGACCGGGCCTGAACCCCGGCCTCCAAGGAGAAGTTTTATGATTTCACGCCGTACCGCGATTTGCCTGGCCGTCATCGGCCTTTCCACTGCCGTTTCGATCGGCAGCGTTTCGGCGGCGGATTATCCGACCCGGCCGGTGAAATGGGTCGTCGGATATCCGCCGGGCGGCGCGACCGACATCATCGCGCGGCTGATCGGACAGCGGCTTTCCGAGCGGCTTGGCCAGCAATTCGTGATCGAGAACAAGCCCGGCGCCGGCAACAACATCGCGACCGAATCCGTCATCAACGCCGAGCCGGATGGCTATACTTTGCTGCTGGTCAATCCCGCGAACTACATCAACGCCACGCTCTATGCCAATCTGAAATTCAATCTCGTGCGCGATCTCGCGCCGATCGCGGCGTTCAACCGCGTGCCGAACGTGATGACCGTCAACAAGGATGTTCCGGCCAAGACGGTCGCCGAGTTCATCGCCTACGTAAAGGCCAATCCCGGCAAGGTGAACCTGGCTTCGTCGGGCAACGGCACCTCGGTGCATCTGTCCGGCGAAATGTTCATGGCGATGACGGGCGCCAAGATGCAGCACGTGCCCTATCGCGGCGCCGCGCCTGCCATCACCGATCTGCTCGGCGGCCAGGTCCAGGTGATCTTCGATAACATGCCCTCGATCCTTCAGCATGTCCGCGCCGGCTCGGTGCGGGCGCTGGCCGTCACCAGCACGGCGAAGTCGCCGTTATTGCCTGACGTGCCGGTGCTTGCCGACACCGTTCCCGGCTATGAGGCGAGCGCGCTGTTCGGCGTCGGCGCACCGAAGAACACGCCCAAGGAGGTCATCGCCAAGCTGAACAAGGAGATCAACGAGATCCTCGCCGAGCCGGCGATCAAGGCCAAGCTGACCGATCTCGGCGGCGAGCCGCTGATCGGGCCGCCGGAGGCGTTCGGCAAGATGATCGTGGCCGAAACCGAAAAGTGGAAGAAGGTGATCGAGGAAGCCAAGGTCGAAAAAGTGCAGTGATCTTCGTCACGGAACATTGGCAGGGCCGCGTTGTTTTATGGCAAAGGTGACGCGGCCTTGCGTCATGTGAAGGAGATCGAAGATGCGTAACGCAATAGCAGCGGCATTGGCGCTGTCGGCGACAGTCGCCACCATCGCGGGCAGTTCACCCGCGGCGGCCTATGACTATCCCTATTGCCTCCAGGGTCGGGGCATCGGCATTCCCGGCGATTGCTCGTACGCTACCTATGGCCAGTGCATGGCATCGGCGTCAGGACGCGCGCTCTACTGCAACGTCAATCCGCGCTTCGCCTACGGGCAGCAGCGGCGGATGCGGGTTTATCGGGACTATTGATCGCGCCTCGCAACCCTTCCGCATGATGGCCGGACGAGAGCGCTGTTCGCGCTGAACGATCCGGCCATCGGTGTTTCTTCTTCCTCTACTCCCGACTTCGTGATGCACACGCCGGCTTGACGGTGCCTTGTTTGGCGCTATACTAAACCACATGGTTAAGTATCAAGAGGACGTTCTGGACCGCACTTTTGCCGCGCTGTCCGATCCGACGCGGCGCGCGCTGCTGGCGCGGCTCGGCGACCGCGAAAGCCTGTCGGTCAGCGAATTGGCGCAACCGTTTTCGATATCACTGCCCGCGATCATGAAGCATCTCGATGTGCTGTCGGACGCCGGCCTGATCGCCCGCGAAAAGACCGGCCGTACGGTTGCGTGCCGGCTGACCGCCAGCCCGATGGAGCAGGCGATGGTCTGGCTCGATCGCTACCAGCGCTTCTGGTCCGACAATCTCGACCGCCTTGCCGCTTTTGTGGAGGAAGACCCATGGCCACCCAGTCAAGCCTTGCCAAGCAAGACCCTGCCCGCGACGCCGAACTCGCCGCGCGGCCCAGCCTCACGCTCACGCGCCGGTTCAGCGCGACGCCCGAAAAAGTCTACGCCGCGTGGGCCGACCCGCAAAAGCTAGTGCAATGGTTCGGGCCGACCTCAGTGGAGGAGGGCTCGGTCAAGGCCGACATCGATCTGCGCGTCGGCGGCCACTACCGCATCAGCTTCCGCGCCAACGGCGATTACAACGAGGTCGGCGGCATCTATCGCGAGGTCGTTCCAAACCAGCGGCTGGTCTTCAGCTGGGCATGGCATTCGACGCCGGAGCGTGAATCGCTGGTGACCATTTCGATCAAGCCGGAAGGCAGCGGTTCGCTGCTCGTCTTCAATCACGCGCAGTTCGTCGACGAGAAGGCGCGCGACAATCACCAGCGCGGCTGGACGGAACTCCTTGGCAAGCTTGAAAGCTACCTGGCCTGAACAAGAGGAGCCGATTATGCAACCGCACACCGTCGTCTCCCGCGAAGAGTGGATCGCCGCCCGCAAGGCGCACCTTGCGCATGAGAAGGAATACACCAAAGCGCGCGAGCGCCTGAACGAGGAGCGCCGCGCGCTGCCGTGGGTCAAGGTCGAGAAGAACTATATGTTCGACGGGCCTGACGGGAAGGTGTCGCTCGGCGACCTGTTCAAGGGACGCAACCAACTCGTAGTGCAGCATCTAATGTTCGCGCCCGACTGGAAT
Organism: Bradyrhizobium sp. sBnM-33; assembly: GCF_032917945.1. Lineage (NCBI taxonomy): Bacteria > Pseudomonadati > Pseudomonadota > Alphaproteobacteria > Hyphomicrobiales > Nitrobacteraceae > Bradyrhizobium > Bradyrhizobium sp. sBnM-33. Next base: position 9,167,979 of record NZ_CP136624.1, on the reverse strand, counting down.
GAGGCCTGCAAGAGCTGCTCGTTCTGGGCTGACGGGTTCGACCGCATGATTCCGCATCTGGCCGCCCGCGACACCACGATGGTCGCGATCTCGCGCGCGCCGCTGCAAAAGCTTACCGCATTCAAGCAGCGGATGGGTTGGACCTTCGATTGGCTGTCGTCGGGTGCAAATGAGTTCAATTACGATTACGGCGTCTCGTTCACGCCCGAGCAGCTCAAGTCGGGCACCACGCTCTATAATTTCGGCACCACGCCCTTCGGCGGCGAAGAGGCGCCGGGCATCAGCGTGTTCTACCGCGACGAGGCCGGGACCGTCTTCCACACCTATTCCTGTTTCTCGCGCGGCCTCGACATGATGAACGCCGCCTATCACTATCTCGACCTCACCCCGCTTGGACGTCACGAGGAAGGCCTGCCCTATCCGATGGATTGGGTGCGGCTACGTGACCAGTACCAGCCCGCGCCAGTTCATGCATCTTGTTGTCATGGTTGAAAGCGTCTGACCGTCATTGCGAGCGAAGCGAAGCAATCCATCGGGCCGCAAAGGAGGATGGATTGCTTCGTCGCTTCAGCGCAAAATTGCTTTGCAATTTTGTCGCGAGCTCTCGCAATGACGGCGAGAAATGTGAAGAGGAACTCCGCATGCCCTACGTCGATGGCTTCATCGTTCCCGTACCGAAGAAGAATCTCGAAGCCTACTCCCGCCTGTCGAAGAAGTGCGGCAAGATCTGGCGTGAATACGGTGCGCTGGACTATCGCGAATGGGTCGCCGAGGACGTCAAGGTCGGCAAGTTCACCTCGTTCCCGCGCAGCGTCAAGCTGAAGCCGGGTGAGACCGTCGTGTTCGCCTGGATCACCTACAAGTCGCGCGCCCAGCGCGACAAGATCAACGCCAAGGTGATGGCGGACCCGCGGCTCAATGAAATGATGGATCCGAAATCGAAGCCGCCGTTCGACGGCAAGCGGATGATCTTCGGCGGATTCGAGAGCCTGGTGAAGGTGTAGCGGGACTGCGCTTCGGCGTCAGTGGGGCGCGATGGCCCGTGGAAAGCTGGGGCCAAGCCTGGCGGTTCGTTCCATTGTGATATAACTGTCAAACAAGCCCTTTAGGACATCCGGTACCGCAGCCACGGATACCGGATTGAAATGGCCGAGATCGAGATTCGGGCGCTTCGCAAGGCCTTTGACGGCGCCGAGGTTCTGAAAGGCGTCGATCTCACGATCGAGGACGGCGAGTTCATCTCCCTCGTCGGTCCGTCGGGGTGCGGCAAATCCACGCTTCTGCGCATCATCGCCGGTCTCGAACCGCAGTCCTCCGGCGAAATCCGGATTGACGGTGCCAGTGCCGACGGCATCAGGCCAAGCGCGCGCAATCTGGCAATGGTGTTTCAGTCCTACGCGCTTTATCCGCATCTGAGCGTGTTTGACAATATCGCCGTTCCGCTGCGAATGAAGCGCCTGTCTGCGCTGGAACGCGCGCCGTTCGTGGGCCGGCTGATGCCTGGTCGCCGCCGCGCCGAACGCGTTATTCGCGACGATGTCGAAAGGGTGGCCGAGCAGCTCGAAATTTCTCCGTTGCTGAAGCGCAAGCCCGGCCAATTGTCCGGCGGCCAGCGCCAGCGCGTTGCCGTCGGCCGCGCCATCGTGCGTCAGCCGCGCGCGTTTCTGTTCGACGAGCCGCTGTCCAATCTCGACGCCAAGCTTCGCGTGCATATGCGCGCCGAGATCGCCCAACTGCACCGCCAACTCAAGACGACCTTCATCTACGTCACCCACGACCAGGCCGAGGCCATGACCATGTCGGGACGGATTGCGGTCATGATTGCCGGCGAGCTGATTCAGGTGGGTACGCCCACCGCCGTCTATGACGACCCCTGTGATATCCGCGTCGCCGAATTCGTCGGCACGCCGAAGATAAACGCGTTTCCCGGCCGTGTCCGCAGCGATGGCCGGCTGGAGGTGCTCGGACACGTTCTCCACGTGGCAACACCGGCGCCGGAAGGAGAGTGCCGCATCTGCGTCCGGCCGGAGCGGATCGAGCTGGTTTCGCACGGGCTCCTTTCGGGCACGGTCGTTCATCTGGAAAATCTAGGATCGGAAGCCTTCGTCCATATCGGCAGCGCGGGCATTGATGCGCCCGTGGTGGCGCGCGTCAACGACCCCGGCCAGTTGCCGGCGATCGGAGCCACGGTCGGCTACGGCTTTGCGCCGGAGGCGGTTCGCGCCTTCGACGTCAACGGTAAGCGGGTCGCGACCTCCGTCCCGTCGCGCGTCGAGCGGCCACGGGAGATGGCCGTTGTCTGACGCCGCCACCACGCTGCAGGGAGTGGCGACGGCGCCACGCGTCCCTGCGCGGGTGCTTGCCAGCTTCCGGCGGACAGGGCGATCGCCGGCGGCCTACGCGCTGGCCGCGCCGGCCTTCGTGCTGATGCTGCTGATGCTGATCGGCCCGCTCGCCGGCGTGATCGCGCTTTCGTTTACGGACTATCAGCTCGGCGCGCCGGCCTTCTCCTGGATCGGCCTCTCGAATTATCGGGAGATGTTCGCCGACCGGGTGTTCTGGACTTCGCTGAAGAACACCCTGACCTATGTCGCGATCGTAGTGCCCGGCGCGGTGGCGCTCGGGCTCGGCGTTGCGCTCCTGATCCAAAGCGGAAGCGGTCTGCGAAGCCTATATCGCACCGTCTATTTCCTTCCCGTGATGGCGACGCTGATCGCCATGGCTATCGTCTGGGAATTCATGCTGCATCCCCAGTTCGGCCTGGTGAACGGGTTTTTGCGCGCCGCCGGCCTGCAGGGCCATAGCTGGCTGCAGGATCGCGGCACCGCGCTCTATTCGCTGTGCGTGATCGGTATCTGGCAGGCCACCGGCTTCAACATGGTGCTGTTTCTCGCCGGCCTCGTCTCGATCCCGAAGCATCTCTACGACGCGGCCGAGATCGACGGCGCCGAAAGCGCGTGGTCGCGTTTCCGCCTGGTGACGTGGCCGATGCTCGGGCCGGTCACCCTGTTCGTGGTGGCGATCTCGGCAATCCGCTCATTCCAGGTGTTCGACACCGTTCAGGTCTTGACCAAAGGCGGCCCCTCAAAATCGTCGGAAGTGCTGATCTACACGATGTATACCGAAGGCTTCGAGTTCTTCCGCTCCGGTTATGGCGCGGCCGTTACGGTCGTGTTCCTGGCCTTCGTGCTGCTGCTCACGCTGCTCAAATCAGCGCTCGGCAACCGGGAAGTGCACTACGCATGACCCCGCGGGCCCGCATGCTTCTGTGGTCTGCGATCCGGCACATCGTGCTGCTGGCGGGAGCGCTGGTGATGCTGACGCCTTTCATCTGGATGGTGTCGACCGCGTCAAAACCTCAAACCGAGATTTTTTCATCCGATCTGCACCTGATCCCCTACCACTTCGCGCTGTGGGACAATCTCCTGATAGCCTTCGCCAAGGCCGATCTATGGCGCTATCTGCTCAACGGCTTGATCGTCACGATCTCGATCTTTGGCCTTCAGGTGCTGGTTGCCCTGCCTGCCGCCTATGCCCTCGCGAAGTTGCGCTTTCTCGGCCGTGACGTGCTGTTCGCGCTCGTCGTGTTCTGCATCCTGATTCCGCCGCAGGCGACCGCAATCCCGGTATTCCTGCTGCTGCATAAACTGGGTGTTCTCGACAGCTATGCGGCGCTGGTGCTGCCGTTCACGATCTCGGTGTTCGGCATTTTCCTGATGCGTCAGTTTTTCAAGACCGTGCCCGACGACCTGATCGACGCCGCGCGAATGGACGGAATTTCCGAGTTCGGCATCGTCTGGCGCGTGATGCTTCCGACCGCGATTCCGGCGGTGACCGCGTTCGGCATCTTCTCGGTGGTCGCGCACTGGAACGACTACTTCTGGCCGCTGATCGTGCTGAACAGCGAGCATTTGCAGACACCGCCGCTTGCGGTCGCGCACTTCCGCAATAATGAGGCCGGAACCAATTACGGGCCGCTGATGGCGGCGGCGATCGTCATCATCGCCCCGCTCGTCATCGCCTTCCTGTTTGCCCAGCGACGCTTCATCGAAGGCATCACGCTCACCGGCATCAAGTAACCGAGTTTTTTCAAACGTCTGGAGACGACAATGTTCAGAACATGGATTGCCGCAGCCGCCCTTTCGCTCGCAGCCGGTCTCGCGCATGCGCAGACCGAAGTCGTCGTTCAATACCCCTATGCCGAACTGTTCGAAGGCACGCATAAGCGCATCGTCGAGGAGTTCGCCAAGGTCCGGCCGGACATCAAAGTCACGCTGCGTGCGCCCTATGAATCGTACGAGGAAGGCACCCAGAAAGTGCTGCGCGAGGCGGTGACCAACCAGATGCCCGATGTATCGTTCCAGGGTCTCAACCGCATCCGCGTGCTGGTGGACAAGAACATTCCGGCCGAACTCGACGGCTATATCGCAGCCGAGAAGGATTTCGACAAGCAGGGCTTCCATCAGGCGATGTTCGATATCGGCACCGCGAGCGGCAAGGTCTATGCGCTGCCGTTCGCGATTTCGCTGCCGATCATCTACATCAATCTCGATCTGGCGAAGAAGGCCGGCGCCGATCCGGCCAATCTACCGAAGACGTGGGACGGGCTGATCGATCTCGCCAAGAAGATCAAGGCGCTCGGTCCCGACATCAACGGCATCACCTACGCCTGGGACATCACCGGGAACTGGCTGTGGCAGGCGCCGGTGTTTTCGCGCGGCGGCACCATGTTGAACGCCGAGGAAAACAAGGTGGCGTTCAACGGGCCGGAAGGCCAGTTCGCGATCAGGACGCTGGCGCGCCTTGTCAGTGAAGCCGGCATGCCCAATCTCGACCAGCCGGCGATGCGCGCGACCTTTGCCGCCGGCAAGACCGGCATTCACGTCACCTCGACCTCCGACCTCAACAAGACCACGCAGATGATCGGCGGCAAGTTCGAGCTGAAGACCCACACGTTCCCGGACGTGGTGTCGCCGAACGGCCGGTTGCCGGCCGGCGGGAATGTCGTGATGATTCTGGCCAAGGACAAGGCCAAGCGTGACGCGGCCTGGGAAGTCGTGAAGTTCTGGACCGGCCCGAAGGGCGCTGCGATCATGGCGGAGACCACCGGCTATATGCCGCCGAACAAGATCGCCAACGACGTCCACCTGAAGGATTTCTACGTCAAAAACCCGAACAATTACACCGCGGTCAGCCAGCTTGCGCTGCTGACCAAATGGTACGCCTTCCCCGGCGACAACGGCCTCAAGATCACCGACGTGATCAAGGATCATCTCAACTCCATCGTGACGGGCGCACGAACCAAGGAGCCGGAAGCCGTGCTCGCCGACATGACGAGCGACGTGCAGAAGCTGCTGCCAAAGACGGTGGGTTCGGTGCGCTGACGACAACTGCCTTACCAAGCACCGCTGCGGCTATCACGCCACGCCGCGGCGGTCGCTAACAGGGAGACCATGGTTCGATGAAATTCGTCATCCTCACCGACACTCATTTCGTCGCCCGTGGCCGTAAGCTCTACGGGCTGGATCCCACCGGGCGGCTTGGCGCGGCGGTCGATCGGATCAACCGCGATCATCCGGATATTTCCTTCGTGATCGTGACCGGTGACCTTGCCCATTGGGGCGAGGAGGCGGCCTACGAAAACCTTGCTTCGGTCCTGGCACGGCTGAAGGCTCCGACCATCCTCTTAATGGGCAACCACGACAAGCGCGGTCCGTTTGGCCATTTCTTCCCCGGCGTGCCGCGCGACGAATCCGGCTTCGTGCAATCCATTCACTTGTTCGACGCCGCCACGATCGTCACGCTGGATACGCTGAACGAGGCCGCCCCTGATCATGCCGGATGGCTGTGCGCGGCGCGACTCGCTTTCCTCGAACACGCGCTTGCCTCGGCTCCAGCCGATCGCCCGCTGCTGCTGTTTCAGCACCATCCGCCGTTCGACACCGGGCTGCGCTACATGGACGGCATCAAGCTCGCCAATCCCGAGGCCGAATGGGACGTGATCGCACGCACGCGAAAGCCGGACTATTTATTCATGGGCCATCTGCACCGGCCGATCTCGGGCATCTGGCGCGGCGTTCCCTTCCACATCCAGCGCGCGCTATCCCATCAGGTGGCGTTCGACCTCGATACGGCGGATCACATTCCCGGGGCGCACGAACTGCCGGACTATTCGCACGTAACCGTCAGCGCCGGGCAGGTGGTGATTCACCAATGCTCGTTCCTTTATGATGGACCACTGTTTTCGTTGCAGGACCACGCCGCAATCGAATGGACCGACCGGTAAGGCCAGTTAACGCCAGGCACGCCGCGGTCAGCCCGGCCGGGACTGCGCTTCCAACTGCCGGCTGTAGCGCGACATCGCAAAGCAGAACACGAAATAGATCAGCCCGACGAACACGTAGACTTCGACGCTGAACTGCTGCCAGGCGGGATCGATGATGGAGGTCTTCGCCGTCGTCAGCAGGTCGAAGATACCGATGATCAGCACCAGGCTGGTGTCCTTGAAGAAGGCGATGAACGTATTCACCAGCGGCGGGATCACATGGCGAATCGCCTGCGGCAGGATGATCAGGCCGTTCTTCTTCCAGTAGGTGAGCCCGAGCGCATCGGCGGCGTCGTGCTGTCCTCTCGGAATGGCCTGCAGGCCGCCGCGGATGACTTCGGCAAGATAAGCGCCGGCGTACAGCACGAACGCGATCTGCGCCCGGAGCAGTTTGTCGATGTTGACGCCGTCGGGCAGGAACAGCGGAAACATCACGCTCGCCATGAACAACAGGCTGATCAGGGGAACGCCGCGGATCAACTCGACATAGAGCACGCAGAGCGACCGGATCGCGGGCAATTTTGAGTGGCGGCCCAGCGCCACCACGATCCCGAGCGGGAAACCGAACGCCAGCCCGAACGTCGCCAGGATCAGCGTCACCGGCAGCCCGCCCCAGCGATCCTGTGGAACGTAGGACAGCCCAAAGACGCCGCCCCACATCAAGACGCCGATCAGGACCAACGCCGCCGCCCACACCAGCACCAATTCCTTGCGCCACCAATTGCGCCGGCTCGACACCCAGAACAGCGCAATGAAGGTGAGGCACACCAGCGCCGGCCGCCACTGCTCATTGAAGGGGTAAGTGCCGAACAGGATGAAGCGATATTTTTCGGGAATGACGGCCCAGCAGGCGCCGAACCCACGGATCGACCGGCAGGGGCCGGTCTGGTTGCCGGAAACGATCCAGATCGCATTCCAGTAGCCCCACTGCACGAGGCTGATGAATGCCTTGGCGAGCAGCGCGATCAGGAGCACGGAGATGATGCTTGATGTGACCGAGGCGAACAGATTCGCGCGCAGCCACCGGATGGCGCGGCCGGCCGGAGTCCGGCGGGATCGCGCGTCGAAGCGAAGCGGATTCTGCGGGGCGTCCGTGATCGACGTCATGGCGTCACCGCTCCACCAGCGCGATGCGCGCATTGTACCAGTTCATGAGCAGGCTGATGCCGAGGCTGATGGTGAGGAACACGGCCATGATGAGCGCGATGGCTTCGATCGCCTGCCCGGTCTGGTTCAGCGTCGTATTCGCAATCGACACCACGTCCTGGTATGCGACCGCAACCGCAAGCGAGGAATTCTTGGTCAGGTTCAGATATTGGCTGGTCATCGGCGGAATGATGACACGGAGCGCCTGCGGCAGCACGATGCGTTGAAGCACAAAAATACGCCGCAGTCCGAGCGCGTTCGCGGCATCCCATTGACCTCGGGGAACGGCCTGAATGCCGCTCCGCACGATTTCGGCGATGAAGGCTGAGGTGTAAGTGACGAGCGCGATCAGCAATGCAAAGTATTCCGGCGCGAGCGTCAGTCCGCCGACAAAATTGAAGCCGCGCAGTTCGGGCAGCGTGATGGTCCACGACGCGCCGAGACCGAACGACACCAGCGCCGGCAGGCCTACGAGCAGGGCGAGCGCATAGGGCCAGAGCGGGCGCGCTATGCCGTCGGCCATTTGCCGCGCCACTAACTGCCGCCGCAACAGATACAGGGCGCCCAGGCCGGCCGCGGCCGTAGCGATGACCCACAGATTTGCTCCCTCGAGCGGAATCGCCGGCAACACCAGGCCTCTGTTCGACAGAAAGACGCCTTCGATCGGCTTCCAGGCCGCGCGTGCCGCCGGAAGTCCCTGCATCAGCACGTACCAGAACAACAACTGCAGCAGCAGCGGAACGTCGCGTAGCACTTCGACGTAGACCGCAGCCAGCCGCGACAATAGCCAGTTCGACGACAGCCGCGCGATGCCGATCAGCGTGCCAAGCACCGTCGCGAGCACGATGCCGATGACCGCGACGCGGAGCGTATTGACGATGCCGACGATGAAGGCGCGGACGTAAGGATCCCTGGGGCTGTAGGCAAGCCAGGTATCCGCGATCGGCATTCCGGCTTCACGGCCGAGAAAAGCGAAGCCGGTCGAAATCCGGCGTACCGATAAATTGTGCAGGGCGTTGGACCAGAGCCAGCCAATGATCGCGACCGCGATGGCGACCACCACGATTTGCCAGACCAGCCCGTTGACCTGCTGGCGGTTCGGGCGGAGGCGCATCCGCCGACGACGAGGGAATTCGGGCGTGGATGTCGGCACAAGGATCCTCGACTTAAGCAGCGATGACTTCAGGCAACGATGTCTTGCAGCAGCGGTCCTTCCAGCAGCGATCTTCGGCCATGCGTCCGAGAGGCGCATTTCAAATGTTGCGCCAAAACGGATTTTATGCAACATATGTTTCATGGCGCAGCCCCGGCCGAAATCCTCGCCGCTGAACGATTTGTGCAGTGCGCTGCCATCGTTGCCGATGCGGCTGCAGCAAGTCGGCCGGTTCGTTGCCGCCAATGACTATGACGCCACCACGCGCTCGATGCGTGATCTTGCCGCCGAGGCCGGCGCCGACCCCGCCGCTTTCACCCGGCTCGCAAAAGCGCTCGGCTATTCCGGATGGGACGAATTGCGCGCCGCGCTGACCGAGGCTCGCCGGCCTGCGCAATCTTCGCCGTTTTCAGGTCGCGCCAAAGGCGGCCGTAAAGGGCCCAACGCCGAGATATCGCTGGTCTCCGACAAGCTGGAAGCCGAGGCGGCAGGTCTTGCGCGCATTTCGGCCGGCTCGGTGGCCAACGCGGCCAAGGCTCTGCACGCCGCGCGGCGCATCTGGATCGCCGGGTTTCGGAGCTGCCGCAGCGTTGCGGAATTGCTCAATTATCAGCTTCGCTTGTTCCGGCCGGATGCGGTGCATCTGGTCGGCGGCTCGGGGCCTGAGGATCTCGATCTGGGTGCGTTCCACAGCGGCGATGCCGTCGTTGTTATCGGGTTTGCGCCCTATTCGAGGGCAAGCGTTTTGTCGGCGCGGGCGGCCCATGATTCCGGCGCCACACTGGTTGCGATTGCCGATACGATTACGGCGCCGATGGCGGAGGGGGCCGATCATCTGTTGCTCTATGAGGCGGCGGCATCGCCAGGATTCTTTCCGAGCCTCACCGGCGCCATTGCCATCGCGCAGTCGCTGGCCGCCGTGACCTTCGTGCTGGGCGGCACCGGCGCCAAGCGGCGCCTCGAAGAGACCGAAGGCCGGTTGGCCGCGCTGTCGCAATATGTTGCGGAGAAAGGTTGATCGTCATGGCAGCCAGCAAAAGCCGGTTACTGCACCGAAGCCTGCGTGAGACGCCGCCGAAGGCCATCGGCGGCGATGGCGTCTGGCTGATCGCCGAGGATGGCAGGCGGATTCTGGATGCTTCCGGCGGCGCGGCCGTCTCCTGCCTCGGCCACCAGCACCCTCGCGTGCTAGAGGCCATAACGCGGCAGGCATCGAAGCTGGCCTTTGCCCATACCGGGTTCTTCTCGTCGGAGCCTGCCGAAGCGCTGGCTGAGGCGCTCGTCGGCGACGAGCCCGGCGGTCTGGCCTACGCCTATCTCGTCAGCGGCGGCTCGGAGGCGATCGAGGCCAGCATCAAGCTGGCGCGGCAATATTTTGTCGAAACCGGCCAGCCGCAACGCCAGCGCTTCATTGCGCGCCGCCAGAGCTATCACGGCAATACCCTGGGTGCGCTTGCCGCAGGCGGCAATACCTGGCGGCGCGAGCCCTACGCGCCGCTATTGTCGGCGGCTTTCAGCCACGTGACGCCGGCCTTCGCCTATCACGAAAAACGCGACGGTGAATCCGAGACGGATTTCGTGACGCGACTGGCGGCCGAGCTCGAAGCCGAATTCCAGCGCCTTGGTCCGGATACGGTGGCGGCATTCATCGCGGAGCCGGTGGTGGGCGCCACCGCCGGATGCGTGCCGGCGCCGGAGGGATACTTCCGCGCCGTCCGTGAGATCTGCAACCGGCATGGCGCGCTCTTGATCCTGGACGAAGTGATGTGCGGCATGGGCCGCACCGGCACGCGCCACGCCTGGGAGCAGGAGGGCATCGCCCCCGATATCCAGGCGATCGCCAAGGGGCTCGGCGGCGGTTATCAGCCGATCGGTGCGATGCTCGCCAGTGGGCGCATCGTGGACACGATCCGGGAGGGCTCGGGCGCATTCCAGCATGGTCACACCTACCTGGCGCATCCGCTCGCCTGTGCTGCGGCGCTCGAGGTGCAGCGGGTGATCGATGACGAGCACCTGCTCGACAGGGTTAAGGATCTTGGCCACCAGCTCGAACGGCGCCTGACCGAGCGTTTCGGCAATCACCGCCATGTGGGCGATATCAGGGGGCGGGGCCTGTTCCAGGCGATTGAGCTCGTCGCCGATCGCGCCACCCGCGCGCCGTTCGATCCCGCACTCAAGCTCAACCAGCGGATCAAGGCCGCCGCGTTCGAAGGCGGCCTTGCCTGTTATCCCTCGGGTGGAACGGTGAATGGCCGCAGCGGCGACCACGTCCTGCTGGCGCCGCCCTATATCGCGACATCCGACGATATCGACATGATCGTCGACCGGCTGGGGCACGCCGTCGACTCGGCCTTGAAGAGTGTTGGTCATTAGGAGGAGCAGAATGAAGAGAATTATCATCGCTACAGGCTTGCTCGCTGTGTCGGGCTTGATGGCGCAAGCCGCAACGCTCGATACGGTCAAGCAGCGCGGCACGCTGGTGTGCGGCGTCAGCATCGGCTTCGCCGGGTTCTCTACCCCGGACTCGCAGGGCAATTACAAGGGGCTCGACGTCGACTATTGCCGCGCCCTGGCCGCCGGTGTACTCGGCGACGCCAGCAAGGTGCGCTATGTCGCGCTCACGGCGCAGAATCGCTTCACGGCTTTGCAGTCGGGCGAGATCGACGTGCTCTACCGCAATTCGACGCAGACCTATCTGCGCGGCGCGACGCTGGGGCTGCGGCAGGGCCCAGTCAATTTCTACGATGGCCAGGGTTTTGTCGTAAGGGCCGACGCCGGCGTAAAGGACCTCAAGAGCCTCAATGGCGCCACCGTCTGCGTCGCGCAGGGCACGACCCATGAAGTGACGCTCGGCGACTACGGCCGCGCCAACGGCATCGAATGGAAACCGCTGGTGTTCGACCGCACCGATACCATGTACCAGACGTTCTTCGGCGGGCGCTGCGATGCCATGACCAGGACGCTTCCGCGCTCGCCGGCGCGATCACTACCGCTGCTTCAATCCGGCGGACTACCCGTGCTGCCGCAGACCATCAGCAAGGAGCCGCTCGGGCCGTTCACCCGCAACGGCGATGACGTCTGGACCGACATCATCGCCTGGCTGCACTATGGCCTGATCGAGGCGGGAGAGCTTGGTGTCACCGCAGCCAACGCCGAACAAATGGCAAAATCCAATGTGCCGGCCATCCAGCGGCTGCTCGGCACCTCCGGCGAGCTCGGCTCGCGATTAGGCCTCGACAACAAATGGATGCTGCAGGCGATCAAGGCGGGCGGCAATTACGGCGAGATCTTTGAGCGCAATGTCGGCAAGGCGAGTCCGCTAAAACTCGATCGCGGCCTCAACGCGACCTGGGCCAAGGGCGGCCTGATGTACGCTCTGCCATTCAAGTAGTGAGACGTTGCGGCGCGGCGGGTTGACACAAGTCGCGCCGCAGCCAGACTGACCGCATGCGCATTACCCTGATCCACGCCCTGAAACATTCGATTGTGCCGATCGAAGCCTCCTTCGCCAGGCTTTGGCCGGAGGCTCGCCTGATGAATCTGCTCGACGACAGCCTGTCGGCCGACCTGGCGCGTGACGGCGCGCTCACCGATGCGATGACAGAGCGCTTCCTCGGGCTCGGACGCTACGCCGTCGGCACCGGATCGGATGCGATCCTGTTCACCTGCTCGGCGTTCGGCCCCTGCATCGAAGCCGTCGCGCAGGCCCACGCCCCGATGCCGGTGCTCAAGCCCAACGAGGCGATGATCGAGCAGGCGGTCGCGCGTGGCCGCAAGATCGGGCTGCTGTCGACGTTCCCGCCGACACTTGCCTCGATGCCGCCGGAGTTTCCGTCGCGGGTCGAGCTGGTGCCCAAATTGGCGGAAGGCGCGTTAGCCGCGCTCGATCGCGGCGATCGCGCGACCCATGACCGCCTGGTGGTGGAAGCAGCGAGGAGCTTGCGCGACTGCGACCTGATTGCGCTCGCCCAGTACAGCCTGGCGCCAGCGGCAGACGCGGTCGCCGAGGCGACGGGACGGCCGGTGCTGACCACGCCCGACAGCGCGGTGCTGAAGCTGATGAAGATGCTCGGCGTGGACCGAGCTTAGGTCAAGTTCGACGCGAAGGAGGCAACCTCCCTCTCCCGCTTGCGGCGGAGGGCCGGGGTGGGGGTCTCGCCACGTGACATTGTCTGTGTGGACAGAACTTCCTCCGCATCGCCCGTTGGCGCGACAGCCGCAGCTTTAGGCCTCTTTCTTCTTGGCCGGCTTTTTCACCGCCTTCTTCGCCGCCGCTTCCTCGGCCGCGTTCCTGATCGCCCGCGCGTAACTATCGGCGGTGTTTTGCGCAGAGTTTTGCAGCCGCTTGGCCGCGGCCGTACCGAGCTCCATCGTGCTCTTGGCGATCAGCCGGAATTGGTCCCGCGTCTCCTTATCCTTTGCCTTGGCCGCGCGGGCCATGATCTGGTCGCGCCGCTTCTTCACGGCTGCCATGAGGCTCTTGTTCTGCGCTTTTGCGATTTGCCGGATGACGAGGTCGAGATCGGCTTCAGCCATTATGAGTCACTCTTGCCGCACCATGCCATCCGCAGGGTGCGGGAATCACTGGCGCCGTATTTGAAGGATAGGCGCCATTGTGTCGCCGCGGCGCCATCATTTCAAGCGCGATTCTCGCAATCGGACGCTGCAGTTCGACCGCGCAACCCGATAACAGTCGGTTAACATTGTGTTGATAGGAATTCTCAATCACCAGGAAGAGAAACGAAATGCGTAACCTCACCGTCCATCAGCGTTTTGCGATCATCATTGCGACGCTGACGATCGTGCTGTTTGGTGTTTCCGCCCTGCAGATCCTGGTGTTGCGCGACGCGGTGCTGGAGGAGCGGCGGACCACGGTCCGCAATCTGGTCGAGGCCGCGGTAAAGATTCTCGCTCACCATGAAGGCGAGGCCAAAGCCGGCCGGATCGCTCCGGACCAGGCGCGCCAGATGGCCTTTGCTTCGATCAGCGCCATGCGCTGGGGCGAATATTCCGACTATATCGGCGTCTACGGCACGGGAAGTGCCGATGCCGGCGTCACCTATGTGCATGCCAATCCGAAATACATCAACGTCAACCGCTGGGAGTTCAAGGACAAGAGCGGCAAGCTGTTGATCCAGGACATCGTGCGGACCGCGCGCGCCGGCGGCGGCTTTGTCGAGTATCTCTCGCCCCGCTCCGCCGGTGGCGCCGAACTCCGCAAGGTCTCCTATGTCGGGTCCTTTGGTGCAGGCGACAAGCTTCTGGCGCTTCAGGCCGGCGCCTATGTCGACGATATCGACGCGGTGGTCTTCCGCCGGATGATCTGGGCCGGGATCGCCGGGCTGGCCGGCTTGGCGCTCGCGGGTTTCGTGGCATTCTGGCTCGGCCGCGGCCTGGTCGTTCCGCTAAACAGGACCTGCGCGGCCATGGACGAACTGGCCAAGGGCAATTTTGCGGCCGAGATTCCCTTCGTCGACCGGACCAACGAGATCGGCCGGATTGCGCGAAGCCTCCAGGTATTTAAGGATCATCTGGTCGAAACCACGCGGCTGCGCACCGAGCAGGAAGCGATGAAGGTCCGTTCCGCCGAGGAGCGGCAAGCGGTTCTTTCCCGCATCGCCGACGAGTTCGAGCGCAGCATTGGCGGGGTAATCCGGGGCACCGCAACGGCCGCCGACGAGCTGCAGAACTCCGCCTCGTCGATGTCCACGATTGCGGTAGGAACGACGGACCAGAGCGCGAGGGTCGCGGCCGCCGCCGAGCAGACGGCGTCGAACGTGCAGACCGTTGCGGCCTCGGCGGAGGAGTTGTCATCCTCGATCCAGGAGATCGCGCGGCAGGTCACCCAATCTTCGTCAATTGCCCAGAATGCCGTTGGGCAGGCCAACCGCACCGAGGCCATGGTCGGCCGCCTGGTCGAGGCCTCGCAAAAGATCGGCGAGGTCATGGCGCTGATCCAGACCATCGCGGGACAGACGAATTTGCTGGCGTTGAACGCGACCATCGAAGCTGCCAGGGCCGGCGAGGCCGGCAGAGGCTTCGCTGTCGTCGCCAACGAGGTCAAGGCGTTGTCGTCGCAGACCGCAAAGGCTACCGACGAAATCACCAGCCAGATCCAGGAAATCCGGGATGCGACCGGCTCGACAGTCAACGCGATCCGCGAAATCGGTACCACGATCGGGCAGATGAACGAAATCACGGGCTCCATTGCGGCCGCCGTCGAAGAGCAGGGCGCCGCCACCAACGAGATTGCCCGCAGCGTGCAGCAGGCGGCGCAAGGCGCCCAAGAAGTTATGCAAAACATCACGGGCGTGCGCGAAGCTTCGAGCAAGGTCGACGCTGCCGCGGGCCTCGTGCTTAATGCCGCCGGTCAACTGACGTCGCAATCCGAGCTGCTCAAAGCCGAAACCGGCAAATTCCTCGGCAATGTTCGGGCCGCGTGACGTCGGGCGTAAGCTTGCTCGTCATGCCCACTCTGTACCCCGCCTTCGCTGAAGTTTGGCGGACTGTTCAATTCAGCCGCGCCCCGATCCCCGTGAGCACGCGGTAATCAGGCTTGGACTGAATGCCGTTGTGCTGGTTGATGACCGGCACGCCGACGGAAACGAAGCCGGAGAAGCGATCGAAGCCCACGCGCACGCCGGGCGAGAGATAGACCGTGGTGCCGCCTGAGTTGGGATCGGGAATGCCGGCGATGCGCTGCTTGTCGTGCCACTCGCCATTGAGCTCGAGAACGAGGTCGAGCGTATAGGGCGTCTTCTTCATGTCGCTGTGGTCGTGGTTGGCGTGATAGAGACAATGCTCCTGCAACTGATTGCGCGGCTGCATGCAGTATTCGTGCAGCTCCACTTCCTTCGCCGAGCCGGTAGGCCCGACCAGGCGATACGACACGGCGGTGCCAAACAGGAAGCGGTCGCCGAGATTGGTATCCTGCGTGCCCGTGCTGATCAGGTAATAGAGGCCGCTCACGTCGAACGACCAGCGGCCGGAGCGCTTGGTGAAGGCGGCGCCGAACAGGCCGTCCCACGAACCCGAGCCCGGCTGAAACTGGGCCTGAAAAAGCTGGCCGGCGGCGTCGCGCTGGCTGGTGCTGCCGGTCGGCGCCTTGAAGCCGAACAGCACGGCGGCCGACGTCCCGCTCTGCGCGTTGTTGTGGAAACGATACTGCCCGAGCATGGTGACGTCGCCGAACCCCGCCGAGTTGCCGCGTCGGTTGATGCTATCGGGACTCATCAGGCTGCCCATGTCGCTCGCACTCATCATGCCCGTATGGCCGCCGCTCAGCATATGCTCCCCGGGCTCGCGGATATCCGAGCGACGGACGCCGGACGCGCGAACGGCAACGGTCAGATCGTTGGTGATGCCGTAAGCGGCCGAAAGCGAGACGCTGTCGATCGAACGAATCGAATGCGCGTGCGTGCCGCGGCTTGCGGCGGCGAGCAGATCGGCCTCGCTGAGCTGGCCCAGCCTGATGAACTCATAGCGGACCGATGCGGCGATCAGTCCTTCGGAAAGCGTGTCAGCCGAGATGGTGTTGATGGGCCCGCCGCTGCCGGTATTGCCCCCGCCGCCGGGATGATGCGCTTCCGCAGGAGCAGCGAGTAAAAGTATCATGGATAAAAAGATGCCGGCCGCGGGCCGTCTAAGATACGCACACACATACGCCCCCTGTACTCACTGCTTGGCGATTAGCCATCCCAATCGGGCGCGAGATTGACTGGATCTTGCGAGAAGCGCGGCCCGCTCGCGACGGAAGCGAAGCGGAAAAGCGAGCGCGCGATCGCGGGCGCGGCGTCTGTGTGGCTGTCGCGTGTTGGGCGAATGGCGAAGCGGGGGTAATCACTCGCCGGTTGTGCGTCGAGTGCTTTTCGCGTCGCGATTCGGCAGTCGCAATCACGTCCAGCGCTGGCCTCAATCAGGGCGAGCACCAGCCGTATTCGCGTCCGATTGCTTCACTACACGCCTTACGGTCCAGCGCGCGTATCGGAGTAGGACAATTATGACAACCGTCGTCAGAGATATCTTTGTGTTTATCACCGCGGCCATTTTTGTCGCAGCGAGTTTGCTCGTTGCGACCATCGCCGGCGCACACGAGTTCAAGGTCGGCACGCTCGACATCGGTCATCCCTGGTCGCGCCCGACCCCGAAGGACGCCAATATCGCCGGCGGCTATCTCACCATCACCAACAAGGGAAAGACTGCGGATCGTCTGATCGGCGGCACGTCGCCCGCGGCAAGCCAGATCGAGGTGCACGAGGTGGTCGATGTGGACGGTATGGCGAAGACGCGCCCGCTCGCAAACGGTCTCGAGATCAAGCCCGGCAAGACCGTGGAGCTCAAGCCCGGCGCCTATCGCATCCTGCTGATGGGCCTCAAGGAGCCGTTCCTGATCGGCCAGAAGGTGAAGGGCACGCTGGTGTTCGAGAAAGCGGGGCCCGTCGACATCATCTACAACGTCGAGGAAAACGTCGGAGCCGCCGTCAGTGGCGTCAATAGTGTCGCGCACAAGCATCATTAGGACCGGGCTTGACTCTCGGTTGGATGAGTCGTCACCCGCGGCATCCCGTCCTTAGTTGCCGAACAAGCGCAGATCGCGCGGCTTCGTCGCCCGTCCACCGTCTCCCGCGCGACCGGCGGCGAGGCTGAACCGTCGTCGCTATCGGCGACGGCTCCGGTCCAACTCATCATTCTCAGGCCGAGCGAATGTCAGTCATTGCCGCCAGTATCTCGCAACCATCGCTGCAGGGAAGGCGGGCAAAGTCGCTGTTCGTGATTGCGATCTTGTCTGCATCATTTCTCGGCCTCGGGCTGGCTTACTTTGCCTGCACGCGACTGATCTCATTGGTCGGGCGTGAGGGGATCGAGGTGTCGTTGTTTTCGGCTGACAATCGTTCGCAGGATGTTATCTGTTCGAGCAGCAATGCTTCGCCACCAACGATCCGTACGAACGAGTGAAGCGCTTGGCTCCAGCCTGAATGTTTGTTGGGACGGCCGAGTGCCGCGCCTCTTCCGCCGGTTGAGGGCCCGTCAACGGTTCGGAAACCACACGCGCTCTCTTCCAGTCCCGCTAACTAATCGAAAATCGTTCTGCCGCAAATTCGTGCCCGGGAAAGGGAATGGGGAGATCCAAGCAATGAACGGGCTGGCCATCATGGAAAACGTTCGCCGCTACCGCACCATCGCGTCGCTGTGCCGCCAGACGGCGGCCTTCCGGCCGATTCATAGCGGTTCCTTGCTGGCGCAAGCCAGGGAATGGGAACATCGCGCCGTAGCGGAGCTGGAAGCCTATTTTGAAGCTTTCTGTCAGGCGGCTTCCGGCAATACGCCAAGCCACTCCGCAAGTCGCGCCGTGAACTGACGGGACGCGTTCAAAGGGAACGGGCATTCGCTACTGAGATAGACGACCTGTGACGCACTAGGGTCGACAAATTCAGGAACCCTAACCGTCGACAGGCGTCGATGAGAGATCGCAGGTCTAATCCCAGACGAATTGGCGATCGCGTTCAAAATGTCCAAGTCTCCGAACTTGCTTGCGGCAAGTCGTCTCTCGGGTTGGCGAATGGCCGGTCCGGGCGGCTTCCGAAAGGTCGCCGAAGGGGTGGTCGAGAGTTTTGGCGGGCCGGGCCTGTTTTGGTATGCCGAGGAGCTTTTCGATGACCTGGTGCTGACCGTCGAGTGGCGCCTGAGCTCGCTGGACGATAACTCCGGAGTATTTCTGCGCTGCCCGCCGTTGGCCGACAGTCCCCAACCGGCCATTGAGCACGGGTATGAAATCCAGATCGATGATCGAGGACTCGATCCCGAAAAGCAGTCGCTCGAGAGCCCGCTTCATTTCACCGGAGCCATCTATCAACTCGCTCCGGCGGTCAGGTTTGCATCGCGACCCGTCGGGCAATGGAACAGGTTCGAGGTGCATGCCATCGGATCGACGATAAGCGTTGTTATCAACGGAGAAGAAGTGTCTCGACTGGAGGCGCATCGCGACAGCCGGTCGGACATATCGGCCTCCAGAACCATCACGCCGGATCGGCGGTGCAGTTTCGAAACCTGCAGGTGGCGCGACCGTAGCGCTGGCACGCGGACCTGCCGGCGGCTGCCCACATTTGAGCCGCCTTCCGTCAGGTCGCCGGCGCTATCAGTCCGACGCGCATATCCCTGGCGACATAGACGCAGGTGTCGTCGGCAAAGACACGGCCGTTCGCAATTCCAACAGCCAGTCTGCCGCGCCTTACATGGCGCATGCTGACCTCGTATCGCACGCGCTTGGTGTATGGCTTGATGTCCCCTCGAAACTTCACCTCGCCGACGCCGACCGCGCGGCCTTTGCCCGGTGAGCCCGACCAGCCTAGCCAGTAACCGATAATCTGCCACATGGCGTCCAGGCCCAGACACCCCGGCATCACCGGATCGCCGCGAAGGTGACAATCAAAAAACCAGTGGTCCGGTGTGATATCCAGCTCACCGATGACATGGCCCTTGCCGAATTCGCCGCCGTCGGCGCTGATCTCGACGATGCGGTCCATCATCAGCATGGGCGGCGCCGGCAACTGAGCATTGCCCGGGCCGAAATAACCGCCTTCGCTCGACTTGAGCAGATCTGCCCTTGAATAGGACGATTGCGGAGCGTGAAAGTCGGGCGGATCGGACATGCCATGTCACCTCTGACGTCATTCGCGTCACACTTATCAACTTCCGCTCCCAGCCCGTCGGGCCGTTGCCGCATCTAAGGCCGCTTGAAGCTCTCGCCGAACCAATGCCGCCATCGCGGCTCGCTCGCCGCGGCGTGCTGCTCGGCGTCGTCGCCATAATAATAGATGGCCATGCTCGCATTTGTACCGCTGCCGGTGCCGTAGGTTCCGATGAGGGCGATACCGGGGGCCGGAGCATTCAGGCGCAGCATGATGTAGCGCTGCTTGGCGTCCTGCTGCACGCGTTCGACCATGCCGGACAGGCTCTCTGGCTGTTGTGGTGTCGTCCGCTCTTCGCCGACGTTCGCGGCGGCGAGATCGAGTTTTTCGGTTAGCCGTTTCCAGACCCCGGACTGGTGGCCTTCGTCGCTAGCCATGGCGTAGAAGGAGGCCGCCTTCTTGCCCGCGAAGTGCGAGAGGTAGACGCGCAGCACTTCAAAGAAGCCGGGCCAGCCGCTTTCGAACCCTTCGAGCTGATCATCCCAATCGTCTGTCGAGGCAAACAGTGAATGGACCATGCGAACCACACACCGGCCGCCCGACCTGCTGGTTATGGTGATCTCGGTCGCGACCGGCGGCGCGCCTTCGCTCCAGTTGCGCTCGACATAACCGAAGCGGAATGGCGGCTCCCAGGCCGTGACTTCGCCCGTGGAGCTTCCATTAGGACCGAAGTCGAAGTGGATGTCGCCACCGATCTGCTCGTCCACGCTGGTCTTGGTGAACCAGGCCGTATTGCCGGGTCCCGTCGCCATCGCCTGCCACACCTGCTCAGGCGTGCCAGGCACGATCAACTCCATCTCGACCCAACGCTTTCCGGTTTCATCCTTCTTGAGGGGCATGGGGGATCCTTTCAGGGCCGAGCGCCGGGGGGCGCGGGATAGGACGCCACGACGAGCCGGTGCGGTCGTCCGCCCGGCGCACTCTCGTCGTGATAGCGCGCCGCCAGCGCCGCGACGACATTGGTGAGATCGGAGGTGAAGGCCGCGCGATCTGTGGGCGATCGGAAGCGGATGACGGTGTCGATCGAAAGGGTGGCGAGACGCTTGTCGTTCTGGCGGGCAGTCCGCCAGAGGTCGCCGACCTCGCGGACGATGCGGGCCGCCAGGGCGATGAGATAGCTGGCTGATAGACGGTCGTTGTTGCGTGCCGGATCGGCGCCGATCGGACCTAACGCAGCCGGCGAGACGACATAGGACGATGCCGTCGCGATCATGAGGCGCTCCGTGAGACCGCCCCATTGGCGCTCTTCGGCCGGCTTGACCAGCTTGTGATCCTCCAAGGCGCGCAGGTGGTAGTTCACTTTCTGGCGCGTGAGGCCAATCCGTTCGGCGATCGCAGCGGCCGAGGCGGGCTGTGACAGCGCCGCCAACAACCGGGTTTTTATTGGGTCCAGCGCGAGGGCTGCGGCCGCGGGGGCCTCAATGACATCAAGTTCGAGCATGCGTTCTAATCGCATTGACAAATTTTTTTGTCAAGGGGTCATTGCCACCTCAAGAGGTTTCGACAGGTATGTTTAATCTAACTTGCGGAAACGTCGCAGTCGGGCAACTGCGAACGCTTCCGGACGGCAATGAGGAGAAGCCGCGTGAAGCGTGTGTTGATCACAGGCATGTCCGGCACTGGAAAATCGGCCGTGGTCGGAGAACTCGCGGCAAGAGGCCATCAGGCCGTGGATCTGGATACGCCGCAATGGTCCGAATGGATCGACGTCGATCCCTCAGACACATTTACGCCGGGAAAAGGGAAGGATTGGGTCTGGCAGGAGAGCCGGGTACGAGCACTTCTCGCTGGGCATAATCAGGGCACGCTGTTCCTTAGTGGATGCGCGGAAAATATGGAGCGGCTATTCCCCCTCATCGACAAGATCATTCTTCTCTCCGCGCCAGTCGCAACGATCATGAAGCGGCTCGAAGCACGTTCGTCCGACGGTTATGGCAACAGTGAGGAGGATCGGCAAAAGGTGCGTGAACTCATTGCGCTGATCGAGCCGCTGCTCAGAAAATCCGCCGATCATGAGATCGACACGACAGGGCCGGTTCATGCCACGGTCGCCGAAATCCTCCGGATTTCTTAGCTCGCCTTACAACGGAAAATGCCGATTGTTTGCCGTCGCGTCATTGGTCGCCGAAGGACATCATATTGATGCGAAGGTCGAATGCCGCCGAGCACCACTCCTCCTGCGGCAACGAATTTTCTCCCACCTCGGCCCGGTGTAGCAGGTCGCAGGAAATCGCAGATATGAGGGGGAATCTGGCGCGCCGCGGCCGATGAAGATGGGCACTACTGCTTCGCCGTGGCGCTATGAAGTCGCAACCTATCTCATGCCGTAACCCGAGAATATTCGATTGCCTACGATTTGGCACTGCGCTCAAAGGAGCTGCTTCCGATGTCGCGGGCGTCTCGATGTGCTTCCATGGACATGGCACCGAACCACCCTGGGTATCGGTGCCATGTCCGTTCCAGGGGGCGACCCAGAAGTTGAAGGCAAGGTGCTAAAATGACGCGTTTGACCCACAAGAGACATTCTGACCGCGATGCTTGACGGCTATACGTTGACCTGAAACGTTGGCGCGTCCGGGGTGCCCGTTTGACGCGGGCTGAGATCACACCCGTTGAACCTGTCTGGGTAATGCCAGCGAAGGGAGCAGACCATGACCGTACTTGGCAATCAGGCATTGCAGGACTTCCTTGATGCTCTTCACGCGAAGAGCGACGAGCAGGCCGCACTGATCCTGGCATTCGAGGCAAAACGGGACAGCAGCGAGCTTTCTCCAAGCGCAGAAGAAATTAGGGCCTTTCGGAGCGACAAGCTCGTTGCACTTGATCGCGACAAGGCGGAGTTCTGTTACCAGCTATGCCGAGCGAAAAAAGTCTCCAAGATCATCGAGGTTGGCACGTCGTACGGTGTATCGACCATCTACCTCGCTGCAGCCGTGCGCGACAATGTTAATGCATTCGGTGGCAACGGAGTGGTCATTGGGACCGAATATGAGCCAAGCAAAGCGGCGGCTGCACGGGCACATTTCGCGCAAGCCGGATTGAGTAGTTTTATCGAACTGCGAGTAGGCGATCTTCGCGAAACCCTAAAGCAGATCGATGGGCCGATCGACTTCGTCCTAATGGATGTTTGGATCGCGATGGCGCGACCTGCATTAGAATTGATTTCGCCACATCTTTCACAGGGCGCGGTTGTGGTGTGCGACAACACCAAAAAACATCGGGGGTTTTATGCTGACTATTTCGCGTTTCTACATGATCCAGCCAACAGCTTCACCACAATGACACTGCCCTTCCAAGGTGGCTTGGAAATATCAGTTCGGTGTTAGACGTGGCGCAGAACACGGACTTCCATTCACTAGCCGATCGTTGACGCTCACGGAGCGAGTTTCTACACTGGGCGTAGATCATTGGAGATATTTGAGATGACGATCGCAACCGTCGTAGTAGGGCGCTGGCGCATGGACCGGTAACGGCATCCATGCCGGTACCCCGTGCGCCCCCGACAAGTTCGGGGGCTTTTTTTTGAGCAAGTTTCTGTCCGGCTTGTCAGATTGAGAAGAGGAAACCATGCCAGGGAAAGCCGCAGACCCGCCGGCCCTGATGACCTTGATCGCGCTGAGCGGTCTGTCGGTGGTATCTCTCAACATGTTCCTGCCCTCATTGGCAAACATCGCCCATGAGTTTCAGGCGGACTATGCGCTCGTCAATCTGTGCATCGCCGTATACGCGGCCGTGAGCGTCGTGCTGCAGCTCGTGATGGGGCCGTTGTCGGATCGCTTCGGCAGGCGACCTGTGATCCTTGCCGCCCTGCTGCTTTTCCTCGTCGCCTCGCTGGGCTGCCTGTTGGCGGCCAACGTCTGGGTGTTTCTCGCCTTCCGCATGATGCAGGCGGTCATCGCCCCTGCTTACGCCGTTTCGGTCGCCATTATTCGGGATTTCTCCGCAGGCAACAAAGCTGCAAGCTCCATCGGCTACGTGGCCATGGCCTCGGCCGTCGCTCCCATGCTGGCCCCGATGCTGGGTGGTACACTCGATGAGCTGTACGGATGGCGGGCCAGTTTCTGGGCCTTTCTCGTCATGGGCGGCGCGACCCTCGCGCTGTGCTGGCTCGATCTGCGGGAAACCAACAAAACACCCGCGGCTACGTTTGCGCGGCAATTTCGATCATATGCGAAGCTCGTGGGATCTGGGCGTTTTTGGGTTACGCGCTGTGCATGACGTTTTCCCGGGGGGCGTTCTTCATCTTCATTGGCGGAGCGTCGCTTGTCGCTGTCTCCACGTTCCGGATTTCCACCGCGGAGCTCGGTTTCTATATGGGAACCATCACGGTCGGTTTTGTTCTCGGCAGCTTTCTGTGCGGCCGCTTCTCCGAACTTTATGGGCTCACGACGATGATGCTGATGGGCGGATTGGTGGCGTGTGTGGGCCTGGTTCTGGGAATCCTGCTTTGCTTCTATGACGCGGTGAATTTGCCGATGTATTTCGGCGCCTGTGCCTGCGTTGGTCTCGGCAACGGATTGGCGATCCCGAGCAGCAATGCCGGTGTCGTCTCTGTTCGGTCAGAACTTGCAGGCAGCGCGTCGGGGCTGTCGGCTGCGCTGACGGTGGGCGGCGGGGCACTCCTGACGGCAATCACGGGCGCGGTTCTGACCGAAGCGAATGCGGCCCCAACCCTGTTAGCAATGATGCTCCTGTCCTCGGGAATGGCCTTGCTTGCAACGCTGTACGTAATGCGGCTCGACGTGCAAGAGAACCCGCTGGAGCGAGAGCTCGATGCTTGAACGAATTTTTGCCTATTGCGGGCTCGTCCGGGATTTCTGACATAGGTCGGCGGCGCCCGTGCGTTTTGTCTGATCGCATTTTGGGGAAGATTCGCGTGGGGTCGGCGAGGACGAGACCGTCGACCGACCGAGGGCAAGATAAAAGCGACGGTGTCGCTCCGTGCCGTCGAGGGTCGTAAGTGTTTGTCTGCACATTGTTTTGGATGGCACTGCGGCGGCACCGTATGAAGCGGCCTGGTGCCGCTCGAACCGAGAAAGCATTCGAAATCAACGATCCGTGCGCCATCGTTCGCAGCGTAGCGTCTTGTTGCGAATGCCCGGCAGGATGTCTGGCCATGATCGCATGGGAGGCCGCTGCCGGACCAACGGTGCGCCGTCAAGGCTCGCGCTGCGCACGACCGGCTCCGCCGGCTTGCGACCTTGACTGCGCTCCGCTCGCCCGGCTCTTTGCCGCCATGCGATCATGGCTTGCTGTGAGCGATTGCGCTCACGCCGCAAGGGAAGCGCGAGGTCGGAGCACGGCAGCGTGATGTGGCGTGGACTTCGGCTGTTCAGTGGATCGGCCAAGCTTGCCACAGTGGCGCCATGGCTTCCTCGCAAGAATCGCAGCCACGGCATGCGCCGGGCGGCGCGCTATTCGACGATCACTATGACTATGTGGCCGCGCCCGCTCGTCCTGGCCGTCGACGGGCGAAGCGCGATCGGACGACATTGACGGTGACGGATGACTGGCCGGAAGACGTGCCGGTGACCGAGGCCGAGATCGCCGTGTTCGAGGCGTGGTTTGGCGAGTTGTTCGACGAGCTATTTGGAGACGGCTGAGGGGGACATCACCATGGCAGCGGCAGTTCGGGCGGCTCTCTACCTCCGAGTCTCAACGGGGCGGCAAGCCGACAACGATCTCTCCATCCCGGATCAGCGCCGCCAGGCGAAAGCCTACTGTGCGTCGCGCGGCTGGGAGATTGCCGCTGATTATGTCGAGCCCGGTGCCTCCGCAACCGACGATCGGCGACCGGAGTTCCAGCGCATGATCGACGCGGCGACGGTCAAGCCGCCAGCGTTCGGAGTGATCCTGGTCCACAGCTTCAGCCGCTTCTTTCGCGACCAGTTCCAGCTTGAGTTTTACGTCCGCCGGCTTGCCAAGAACGGCGTGCGGCTGGTGTCGATCACCCAGGAGCTCGGCGATGATCCGATGAGCAACATGATCCGCCAGGTCATGGCGCTGTTCGACGAATACCAGTCCAGGGAAAACGCCAAGCATACGCTGCGAGCCATGAAGGAGAACGCGCGACAAGGCTTTTGGAACGGCGCGCTGCCGCCGATCGGCTACCGCATCGTGGAAGCCTCTGAGCAACGCGGCCACCGTACCAAGAAGACATTGGACATCGATCCCATCCAGGCCCAAACTGTGCGGCTGATCTTCCGCCTAGCGCGCGAGGGAAACGGCTCCTCGGGGCCAATGGGCGTCAAATCGATCGCCAAACATCTGAATGGGTCTGGCATCCGAACGCGCGACGGCGGGCGCTGGGGCGTGGACGCCGTCCACAAGGTGCTGACGCGAACGACGTATATCGGCCGCCACCGCTTCAACACCAAATATTGGAAGACCCGCGAGCGCAAACCGGACGCCGAGGTGGTCGAGATGGCCGTGCCGCCAATCATCGACGTAGCCGAGTTCGAGGCGGTGCAGAGGCTGCTCAAAACGCGCAGCCCTACAATGACCGCGCCGCGCGTCGTCAGCGGCCCCACGCTCCTTACCGGCATCTGCTTTTGCGCCACTTGCGGCGGAGCCATGACACTGACGACGGGAAAGAGCGGCAGGTACAGGTATTACACCTGCTGCACCAAGGCTCGGCAGGGCGAGACCGGCTGCAAGGGACGAACCGTTCCGATGGAAAAGCTCGACAGCGTGGTCGCCGAGCACATCGAGCAGCGCCTCTTGCAGCCCAAACGTCTCGAGCAAATCCTGTCGCGTGTGCTCGACCGCCGGGAGGAGCGCGCCGAGCGCCGAACGGCGCACGCCGCCGAATTACGCAAGCGTGCGGCCGAAGCAGGCGCCAAGCTCAAGCGGCTTTACGACGCCATCGAAAACGGAATCGCTGACGTGTCTGACCCGATGCTCAAGGAGCGGGTGACGGTGCTGAAGGCCATCCGCGATCAGGCCCGCGCCGACGCAGAACGGGCCGACGGTGCGCTCGATCGGCTCGGGCCGAGCATCACGCCGCAGGCGCTCAAGACCTTCGCTAGTCAGGCGCGCAGGCGAATGCGGACCGAGTCGGGCGGCTATCGCCGCGACCACCTCCGCGCGCTGGCCCAGCGCATCGAAGTGGACACGAAAGAGGTTCGCATCATGGGGTCGAAAAGCGTGCTGCTGCGGACGCTCGTCGCTGCCTCAAGCGCAAAAACGGCAGGTTTTGGAGTGCCCAGTTCTGTACCGAAGTGGCGCACCCGACACGATTCGAACGTGTGACCTTTGCCTTCGGAGGGCAACGCTCTATCCAGCTGAGCTACGGGTGCTTCGGGGGTTCATTTAGCCGATTGGCCGGGCAGGGGCAACGGGCTTTGGAAGCTCCTGCGGCAAAGGTCACACGTTCAAATCGTGTCGGGTGCGCCAGGAAAGCACGTGCCGGGCGTGCCGGGGCTGTGGCGGGCCGAAATCGCTGCTTTGCAGCGATTCAGCTGCTCGGGAACCAATAGCCGGGCATTCCGAGAGCGCGAAGCTTAACCGAGTTTGTAACAGCCGATGGAGCTGATCGTCGTGGCCGTGAATATCGCTAACCATGTCGTATCCTAAGGTCACTCCGCGGCTTCTCTTTCTTGAGCGGGCATTGGTGCCAAGGCCTCGGCTAGGAGAGAGTCGAGTAGCCGACGTCGGGTTGCGGCTGCAGCGATCAGGCTGGCCTCCAGCCGGTCGCAAATCGCCATTAGCGCATCGACCTTGGCGACGATGCGATTCTGTTCGGCGAGGGGTGGGATCGGGATAGGAAGTGGCTTCAAGTTTGCAGCCTTGATGCCCTTTGCCGTCATACCGGTTGCGTGTCTGTCGATCAGCGATTGCATGACGTCGCTCATCAAAGCGAACATCAAAAATTTGGTGTCGATACTTGCATATGGCTGAAAACAGATGGCTCGCTGTGCGAGCGCGAAAGGTTCCTCGATGTCGTTGAGGCAAATATTGGCTAGGGGAGCTTCAGTGGTGAAGAACAAATCACCGATCTTAGGTAGGCCGCGCGTCATCCATGTCTTGAACGTCGCCCTCGATATGTATTCGCGTGGCTCGCGGTTTAGGTGGCCCATGCGAATGTTCTTGGCGGTGATGAGTGGGATGCCTTCGTCCGTTTTTGGCGGCGTATTGCCACGATAGTCGATAAATAGAAATAGGTTTTCGAACGATTGGACTGCCCATCCACGGGGAAGCGGCATCGCCAGTTCCTCGGGCTTCGGATCGGGCTCAATCTTGATCCGGGCATCGTCGGTTTTCCTCTTCCGGTCGACCTTTGCTATCGCAATACGCTTCAAAAGCTCTGTTGCCGGCTCATCGTTCGTGTTCTGCGGTTCAAGGTTGCCGCGCACCGCGAGGTCGAGCACGAAGCGACGCAATCGGTCGACAGCGTCGGGTGCGTCGGCGATCCGTTCGTAGTGCTTAAGCAAGCGTCCTGCGTTGATCGGGCGAGCCTCAGCGAGGATCGTCTTCAAGTGGTGATGGTAAAGCGTCGTCTCGGCTTCGACTGCAGCAAGATCGACCAGCAGCTTTTTCGGGTTGCCGTAGTCGTCCGGCACGCTGTGCGGATTCTTAATATCGAGATTGTAACCGCGCGCCTTCACCGCCTCCGCCGTCACTTTCCACGCGCGCGGCGTCTCCTTGCGGCCTTTGCGGTTCTCGTCGCCCCACCAGTCGATGCAGTCCTGGAAATGTTCTAGGCGGATCGGCCTTGTCATTGAATAGGCCTTCTGGCCGTCCGGCACGCGGTGTTCGTAGAACCAGATGTCCTTGGTCGGCGCACCTTTTTCGAAGAAGAGCAGATTGGTGCCGATCGAAGCGTAGGGTTTGAATGCCGAATTTGGCAGCCGGACGATGGTGTGCAGGTTGCACTCCTCCATCAGATGTTCCTTGAGACGTGTCTTGATCCCCTCGCCGAACAGCGTGCCATCGGGCAACACCACGGCGGCCCGTCCGCCTGGCTTCAGCAACCGGACGATGAGGGCAAGAAACAAATCTGCCGTCTCCTTGGTGCGGAAGGTTGGAAAGTTGTCCTCAATTCCGTCTTCCTCTCGGCCGCCGAAGGGCGGGTTAGTGAGGACGATGTCTACCCGCTCGTCCTTACTCCAGGAAATGAGGGGCCGAGCAAGCGTGTTGTCGTGACGCACAAAGCTCGGATCTTCGACGCCGTTCAGCAACATATTAGTGACGCAAAGCATATGAGGGAGCGGCTTTTTCTCAACCGCGCGTAAGGCTGCTTGCATCTTCTCGCGTTGCTTGGGTGTGCGAACGTAGTCCCTCTCCATATGCCTTATTGCGCAGGTCAAAAAGCCGCCCGTGCCGCAGGCGGGATCGAACAGGAGTTCACCGGGGTGGGGGTCGATCCGGTCGACCATGAAGGCGGTGACGGCACGCGGCGTGTAATACTCGCCGGCATTGCCCGCGCTCTGAAGATCATTGAGAAGTTGTTCGTAAAATTCACCGAAGTGACGGCGGTCGTTCAGGTTGTTGAAATCGATTGCGTTGATTCTGTTGATCACCTGCCGAACCAAATGGCCGGATTTCATGTAATTGTAAGCGTCCTCAAACACGTCGCGCACCATGCGGTGGCGACCGTCCGTTTTCGCAGTGACGGCCAAGCCCTTTAGCGCGGGGAATAACTCGCCGTTGATAAACGCGAGCAGCGCGTCGCCGGTAATGCCCTCAGGGTCTGCTGCCCAGTTGCGCCACTGATATTTCTTCGGGATTGGGGAGCGATAATCGTCTTTTGTGAGTTCTAGCTCCTGGTCTTGATCGTCGATGATTTTCAGGAAAAACGTCCAGCATAGCTGACTAATACGCTGCGCATCGCCATCGACACCGCTGTCTTGACGCATGAGATCTTGAATAGATTTTACAGTGGTCCGGACTATCATGGTTCAAGCAGTCTCCTGATAGAGAACATCCTGCAACTCGTGGACGGCCTTTTCAAAGCCCTCCCTGCCGCCGAACGCTTTGATGAGTTGAACGACGCTGCCCATCGCGCTGAATGGCGCGATTTTGAGGACGTTGGCGTCGTCGAGGTTGAGAATGCCTTCGTCGCGATATTTTTCGAGGAGAGCTTCAAGGATGGCGCGAGCTTGAGGGCCGTATTTCGTAAACACGTCACGCTTCTTGACGTTGTCGGCCCGCTCGCGTCGCGTCAGCGGCTTTCGATCAAAGGCGACGTGGCAGATTAGATCGAAGGGATCGAGGTGCTTTCCGAGTTCCTCGCCAATGGCATCGAGCGAAAGCCCCTCGGCTTCCAGTTCTTCAATAATCGCCTGCTTACGCTCGGCCGCTTTCCAGCGCTTGAGGAAGTCGTCAAGGCTGGTGTAGCGCTTCTTCAGCGCGCTCTTGGTGAAGTCTCGAAGACTTTCGGTCACGAGCCGGCCGTTCTCGTCGAGATATTCGACACGCTCAGCGACAATACGCGCGCCGACACCGTCCACGTATATTTTTCGCGACCCGCCGCCAGTCGGTCGCGGAAAGCCTGGCCAATCGACAAGGGTTTCGTCCTCCGGGAGACCGAAAGGCGTCTGATCTGCTTCCCCCATATCGTTCGGCTCGCCCGCCGTGTCCGGAGGCGTGATCGGGTCGTCTGCGTCCGGCTCGTAGATCTGCACCGGGTCACCGTCGTATTCCGGATCGGCAAAGTGGTTTGTTGCGCCACGGAAGTCGATGAGGGTGAAGTAGAATTTCTTGGTATCCTCGTGAACGCGGGTGCCGCGCCCGACGATCTGCTTAAATTCTGTCATCGAGCCCACCGGGCGATCTAGCACGATCAACCGGCAGGTCTGGGCATCGACGCCGGTGGATAGCAGCCGCGAGGTCGTAACCAGAACCGGATACCGCGATTCTGGATCGATGAAGTTTCCGAGCTGATCTTGCCCGTCCTTATCGGTGCCTGTAATTCTCATAACGTATCGGTGATTGTCGTCGCAAAGGTCCCTGTTCTCATTGACCAGGGCCTGTCGCATCCGAGCCGCGTGCTCCTCGTCGACGCAAAAGACGATTGTTTTCTGAAATCGGTCGCCGCTCTCCTTGAGGAATTCGGTGATCTTTTTCGCCGTAAGCAGGGTGCGGTCGTCAAGCACCAGCGTTCGGTCGAAGTCCTTCGCGTTGTATATCCGGTCCTCAATCGCGTTGCCATCACGGTCGAGCTGGCCGAGTTCGGGGCGATAACCTTCGATGTCACGGTCGATATGAACCTTGATGACCTTATAGGGTGCGAGAAACCCATCGCTGATGCCCTGCCGCAGAGAATAAGTGAAGGCCGGCTCGCCGAAGTAGTCGGTATTAGAGACATATTCTGTCTCCTTTGGCGTAGCGGTCAGACCGATTTGGGTTGCACCCGAAAAGTGGTTGAGTATTTCGCGCCATGCGGAATCGTCCGCGGCGCTTCCGCGGTGACACTCGTCGATTACGATCAGGTCGAAGAACTCCTTGGAGAATTCCTTGTAGAGTTTTTGGCGTTCCTCTGGACCCGTGATCGCCTGATAGAGTCCGAGATAGATTTCAAAGGCGGTGTCGATACGTCGCTTCTTGTCGAGCGCAAGCGTTAGATCGACAGTTGAGCCGTCCTGCCTCTCGATGGTCTTGGAGTTAGTCGAGAGCTTCGCCATCGCCGCGCCGAACGGACGAAAATCGTTTACCATTGTCTGGTCGATCAGCACATTGCGGTCCGCCAAGAACAGGATGCGTTTCTTCCTGCCGGCCTTCCAAAGTCGCCAGATGATCTGGAAGGCGGTATAGGTCTTGCCGGTGCCGGTCGCCATCACGAGTAAGACGCGGTCTCGGCCAGCGGCAATGGCTTCGATCGCGGCGTTGACAGCGTTTACCTGATAATAGCGCGGGGCTTTACCGCCCCCGTCGTCGAAATAGTCCTGGAGCACAATCTGCTCGGCTTCTGCGACAATTCCCTTCCAGGCGCAATACCGCGTCCACAGGTCAGCGGGCGACGGGAACGCGTCTAGGCCGATATTTACCTCCTTGGTAGCGCTTTGGCCGGTGCGGTCATGGAACAGGAAGCCGTCACCATTCGAGGAGAAGACGAACGGAATGCGCAGCGCGAGGGCGTATTCGAGGGCCTGCTGAATGCCGTCGCCGACGCTATGGTTGTTGTCCTTCGCCTCTATGAGCGCGATGGGGATATTTGGTTTGAAGTAGAGAACGAAGTCGGCCTTTTTGGCCTTGCCGCGAGTAACCAATTTGCCGCGAACGATGATCCTGCCATTGGTAAAGAAGACCTCCTCGCGGACCTGCAACATCTCGTCCCACCCGGCACGCTTAAGGGCGGGCAGGATGAACTTCGTGCAAATGTCGCGCTCGGTGAGAGACCGCTTATCCATCGTTTCGCGACAAGTGCTCGAGGTCGATTAGCGGCTGGAGGCAACGCGCCCCCTTCAACACCCAAGGGCTGTCCTTGCAGGCCTCAATCGCACTCTCTGTTGTTTTCGAGCGCCCGCGTGCCATCCCGCCCCCAAGCCGGTGATAACGCTTCGTTTGGCCGAAGCGGTTTGAGGCTCAATCTAGGGTGGCCGGGCTATTGCAGGCAATACAAATTCGAGCGCTTCAGACGGGGATCTGCTGTGCGGTCCAATTTGTCATCTGTCGGAGTAGGGGCACGGCAGGAGGCTGAGCAGCCACAATGCTGGGGTCCTAGGTTTTATCGAGCCCCAAACTTTGTCCGGCGACCAATTGGTGCTCTGCACCGATCGAAGCTATGAGTATTGGAATGCCTCTCAAAAATATGCCGCCTCAGCTTGCCGGTAGCGGGGTCTACGGGATTGGTGTGTCGAGCAGTTCATCTTCGCCCGTCATTCCGAGAGCCGTCGCCCCAACAGTTCGCTGAAAGAGCTCTTTCGAGTCGAGCAATATTGATTCAAGAACCGAGCTCTGGACGCACGATAGATTCAAGACACGACCACTCCTGATTCTATTGTTGCGCAAATCTCATCTAGGCCGAGCTTTTCGCGACAGCTAAAGGCTGCCGCCACTTCGGGTTGAGCCGCTACCTCACGAACCGGACTGATTTGCACCAAGGATAAGAGAATCAACCCCGTCAGGACAGTGGAGACGATCGTCCCAAACCATCGTCCTAATACGAACCAAACGATTTCCTACCAAACGTGTTCTCGCCCCGCTCTGCGGCCGGCGCCTCGACAAATCGTTGCGTGCGGCCCCCCGTTGAGGCGGAGGGGCGTGTCGGTTCTTGTCGTTTTTGGCCTCTTACTGAGCTACGCCGAACTATATTGGATACGATGGATATTGAGCTTCTGGTGTTTTGGCTCTCTCGGTCGGCCTCTCGGGGGAATAGTCGAAAGTCGGCCTATGCTCTCTCGTTCGCATTTGGCGGAAACGTCCGGAGGTTGTGCTGATTGGCACTGCTTTTTCGCCCGCTGGCCTAGGTTCCCAAACGAGTTTGTCATTCAAAAAATTATTCTGAGGCCTAAATCGCAAACTAATCGCAAGTTAATTCCTATTGCATAAGCAATTAAACAGACTGTGAGTTTGCGGTCTGACAAACTCGAACGATTCTTTTTTGCTGCTCCGGTCTTGGAACTTGCGCAAATCGCAAACTGCAGCTGGTCTACCGCAAACGCAGCTTGCATCTTAAGGTAGTTTTTTAGGGGCGTTGAAGACCTGCCTGGAGACCCACTCGTCTCTGATCGTCTCTCCGGCCGGAGGTCGTTGCCGACTCCACGGCCGTGACAACGTCTCTGACGTGTTTGAGCGCGTCCACGTTGCCATCGAAGTCGCAGCCGTCGATCATCTGGGTGAGCCTACTTCGGAATGTCGCCTGGACTGCCGCCAACGTTTTCAATGCACCAAACGCATCTCCGGCATCCGACAACTGTTGTAGACCTGACTGTCGCCTACAGCCGCGGTTCCTTCTCGTCGCAACCTCCCCTTTTAGATCTGGGCGCTCACGACTGGGCCACCTCCTCGGTTGCACCTGATAGGCCGCAGGATTCGTTCGGAAGCTCGGTGGTGAGCTGAGCGTGCTTGGCGCTAGCCACACACCGGCCGGCAAAGGAAACGAATCACCCACTCGCTATACCCGCTTTCAGCGCCCGCCAAATACCGTGAACGTGCAGGGCAACCACGGTCAGTCCGCGGCTGATGACGATGCTCTCGGGAAAGATATCGGGCGGCACGTTCAAGACGCTGTAGACGAGGCAGTAGCGAAGCAGATTAGAATTCAAATGCGACCCGGCGGGTTGCTCAAGCGGTGACGGTCCATTAAGATTCCAGATTGAAATAAAAACCCCGCTGGTTTGCCGACCAGCGGGGTTTAAGAAAGGAGACCGTGGGAATGAGCCACGATCACGATTTTGATTATCGACTAAGTGCGGTTCAAGTTCAAGCTTCTCTGCGCCATGCAGGCGACGATTTTGCGCATAACCAGCACGCCGCCGATGAAGGTGATGTCCTGGGCGAGGGCGAAGAAGCCAATGAGGCTTTTCTTCGAGAGCTTGACGATGACGAGGCAGCGCCAACCGACACCGCGGCCGGCGCTCAGGCCAAAGCGATTGCTGTAGCGCCACCTGTTAATGCTTCAGCGGAGCCGCGCGACACCCTGACCGATGACGAACGGGCGGAAGTCATGGCTGACCTGGAGGAGCGCGACCAGCGGGCGGCGGTCGCCTACCCGTCCGCGCCACCATCGAAGTTTGACGGCCACCAGAAAGCTACCACACCGGAAGAGGTGGCCGCGCTCCGCGAACGGACCGCCATGCTCCGCGACTATCAGACCGAGCGGAGGCGTAAAGACGCTGCCACCAAAGCCTACCGGAGGAAACTATCCAACGAAGCGTCGGCCCGCATGCTCGCCAAGGAGCGCGAGGCAAAGGCTGATGCACGGCGCGGCCGTGACGTAGCGCGCAAGCGCGAGGAACGCGCCGGCCACATCACGGCGAGGCGGACCACGGCGCTGGAAGAGGCAATCGCGAACCACGACGGCGATCACTTCCTGATCAATCTGCGGGGCCGCGCCGCCGAGTTGGCGAAGTTCCGGGAAACCCTTACCCTCGCTCGGGCTCAGCATGGACCGAAGGCCTCGCTGACCGAAATCGCGGCGATCTGCGGTGCAACCAAACCGGCGGTGCAGAAGCGCCTCAAAAACGTTGGCAAGCTGGAGGCCAAGGGCGGTCCCTGGTATCGTTGGCGTGAGTCCTAATGGCCTTCTTCGCCACAGCGCAATGTCACCAGAAGGTTGTGTAATGGCGATCTTTAGCGTTTTCTGGGTGATACGGCCCGACCGGCCGAGTGATACGGTCGAGACGAGTGAGAGGGTCAAATCGTATCACCCAAAGATATAGCTATACCTGATATAAAACTAAAAATTTCAAAAGTTGCCGGACGAATCTGACCGTGATTTTCGCCCATATATAATACTAGTCTATTATCCTATTAGGTTACCTTAAGAGAGGGAACGGCTTGGACAAGTTTGACGCCCAAGCTCGCGGCCTCACCGGGCTCCGCCCGGCTCGTTACGCTCCAAGAGCTCCGCGCCAAGAGGCGCTCCGCCGGCGCGCAAGCGCGCCAGCTTGGCTTAAACCGTCTCCGGAAATGCGAAGCCTTGCCAGGTTTGAGTGATGAGATCCTTCGGGATGCGCCAGCTCCGCCGGCTTACTCCTCGGGAAATGAGGGTGCCCTTCCGGCCGCAGGCGGCTCCACGCCGGTAGCGCCCAGCTTTTTGCTTCGCGGCCTGGCCGGGCGCTTCACGACCCTCGGGACCACTTCGAACACTTGCGAGAATTCGCAGCGCGAGTCCGTGGCGACTCCGAGCACCGCGTCCGCTGTCTGATACCCGCGAAGCCTCTCGAATCACCAGCGAGCTTCCCAGGGGCTTGTAGAGCGATGGCCATTTTAGTGCGGCTCAGTTGAGCTTGCGTGCAACCTGATATTCTCCGTCACCGAACGCGCTTTACCTCACGATCACTGAGCATCTCTTTCTATTCGCCGGCTCACCCAGCAACGTCGATCCGATCAAGAATGTGCTCCGGGCTTTGCCGCTGCACAACCACCGGCCTGAAGTCCTCGCCGACCGCCTCGCACGCGCAGAGCCGTGCCCGTGGACGGGCGAGATCACCGAGGACCAGATCAAGATCGTGCTGGGCGAGCACGCATCTGGCCGAAACCGGGGCGCCGTGACATTGGCGAACTATAAGGAGCTGGTGCAGCACTAGGTCGATTGCCTAAAATTTGTGCGCGCATCCCGACCTTCGAACGCTATGTAGCTTTAAGAGAGGGGTCTCCGCAGTCGGACCGTTCTCACCCTCCTGTCGTTATCAGCCGGCGCAAATCGCCGGCTGGTTTCGTCTTAGGGATCATTCCGACTGCCGACAGGAGAATAGAATGCCCGTTGCCACCCACGCCCAGCTTGCCGAGACCATCCGGCAGACAGTTGAAATGTTCAAGCGCGACTGCAACGCCGCGTCGACCGTCTCCGACAACCTTCCGCGCGTTGCAGTCGTCGATGCCCCGGCGGACTGGAAAGAAGAAGGCTACGAGCACGCGGTCGCCATCACTATGGAGGTATTGGGTAGGACATACCGCGCGCTTGTCGACCATGAACAGGTCGAACACTTTGTTGAAAGAGTGCGCCAGCTACGCAGACGGTCTACAGCGACGTTGCAATACATGGACCTAGATGACGAAGCCGGGCGCGCATATGTCATGATTAAGCGCATCAGTGATGGCTACATTTTCGCCTTCGACTTCATTCGCCTGCACTGCGTCGGCGATGAACGTGTCGGCGAAAGTGCTAAGCGGAGCATTCTTCTGTCCGATGACCAGATGGACGATCTGCTAGCCAAGCTGGAACATGCGGCAGAAGAGGCAAACGTTGAATATGTGGAAGCCGCATAGGGCTGTCAGCTTGGCCGTTGTGGTCGAACGTTCCGAAGAACGGGCAAATGAAGTTCCGCAGCCCGTTCTTCTCGCGCCCTCTTGGATGACTCTTGCTGCCGTCGGACGAAGGCGATCATTTCCTTTCGTGCCGCGGCGGCTGAGATACCTGCACATATCGACCTTGAATGCCACCGCAGCGTTGTCGTGATGATATCTCCGCGCACCACCCAGCCTAGGAACGCATGCAGGCGCGAGTGCGTCAGCGATGACTAGGCGGCGGGCTGCGAATGTTGATTGTCGCCGCAACAACGAGCGTCTTATTCTAGGGCTATCGGTCTGTTCTTCCGAGCCTTGCCGCCATGGCCGCAACCACGCCGTCGCAAAATTCATTCACGTCAAAGTTTTGACTTAGGTATTGCAAGGGCCGCTTAGAGGCCGCTATGTCGCCATTCGCAAACACCACCTTGCAGCAAAATGAAAGTGCATCTGGCTAAAGCAGAGCTCTGATGCTCTTGCCGGATCCTATTGGCCAAGGATAGAGGAAAAAAATCTCGCCGACCCAATACGCAAGGGACTGGGTGTCCCGAACCGACTCTAGGACTTCGTCAGTCTGCGAAGTCCAGGCTGCGCAGATAGTGTTAGTCGAACTTGTAACGACTGATCTCGCAGAACTCGGAAGCTGAATCGATCATAATCGGATTGCTCTGAGCCCCGATGCCGTAGCTGTATCCTGCAATAGATCCGTTTAGATAAGCGACAGTTCCGTGCACGGTCTGATAGCCAACATAAGCACCGTAAGAGTTTTTGGCGTTGACCTGAAAACAATAGAACAGCCGGTTCGGCGTTGACGTTTTCGAATCTATCAGCCTGTGCCATCGATATTGTGCAGATGCTGGATCCTTAAGACGTTTGCCATATGCGTCAGCAATGATTTTCTTCTCCGCATCGGTCAGTGGGCGGTCTGAGGCGTAGCCAGCGCCGACGTTGGTGAATCCCACGACGACAAGCACGAGTGAAAGTCTGAGCATCGGTTTTCCTATTTTCGGGTTCATTGAGCGGAGTGCAATCGCTATCCAAGTCGGGCGACTAGATCGACGGCGCGCAAATGCGTGTAGCGCTGGAGCATGCGAAGCTCTTTGTGCCCGCTGATTGCCGAGACCTCAGCGATGTTCAGTCCCTTCTCAAACAGGCGGCTGACGCCCTCATGTCTGAGATCGTGGAAGCGGAAATCGTTCATCTGGGCCCGGACGCGAAGATGCTCGAAGGCTAGGCGGATTGAATTACCCGTGACAGGAAACACCCGATCGGCGTCCCGATCCTTCTCAGCCAAAAGCCCATTGAGTGTTGCAACAGCGCGACGCGACAGTGGGATGTCGCGAGAATCGCCGTTCTTCGTCAACGGCAAATGGGCGACGCAGCGGACGAGATCGACGTGCTGCCATTGCAGGTCGAGCATTTCGCCTCGGCGCATGGCTGTTTCAATCGCGAGAATGATTAGGGGCTTCATTAGGGGAGTGCGTCCGCTGTCACATGCCGCGAGCAGTCGGGCTTCCTCACCGGCTTTCAAGCGCCGGGTGCGCCCTCGGGGAACTTGGGGACGTCTGACCAACTTCACCGGGTTACGGGGCAACCAGAGACCCCACTCGCGGGTAGCGATCTCAATGGCGTGGGACACGATGTTGAGCTCACGGACCACTGTAGCAGGGGCCACACTCTTAAGGCGCTCGTCTCTATACGTAGCGACATCAGCGCTGGTTAGCTTAGCCAGCGTCCGGTGACTCATGGGGCAGCGCAATATGGAGTTGATCCGCGACGCCTCAGACACAGCCCCACGCTTGCCAGGTGTCACCTCAGCGCAGTAGCGCGTCAGGAGCTCTCGGAGCGTCGTTTTCTCGGCAAGTCGCGTATCAGCGACCCAGCCAGACCTATTGGCTTCCGCTTCAAGGTCCTGTGCCCAGCGCTGAGCGTCAGCCTTCGAGTTGAATGATTTGGCTCGCGGGGCCACGCCCCGACGTCGCACCTGTGCCTGCCAGCGACCCCGTAGCTTTCTGATGGTCGCCATTGTCTGCTGCCCAAATCACTCTTGTTTAGTGAGTGAAGGACGCCGGTGACTAGGTGCCAAGGACTATCCCTGCTGGCCCGCAACAAAACCGTTGTGCCGCTGATGTGCCGCGTTTGAGCCACAGGCTGAGCAAGGATTCGGAAAGACCTATCGAATCAAGGAGGTCTGTCTGTGATCGAGCAACCGAGCAGCCAAAACGCTTTGCTGTGCGCAGGCAAAGCTCTGTTTTGAAGAAATTGAACCGTTTCGGGCCCTCTGAGCCCGAAAGATTGGATGCACCGTCCTTGCTGTCGCCGGTCGTGATGTCCACGATTTCGCCGGTGGCGATCATCGCGATCATCAACCTTGCGACAGGCCTCCATTGCAAACTGCTGCGATTGCAGTGTGATCCCTGGCAGCACGGGGCAAGCAAACATCTGTTCGCGGCAAAATGGTCCGTTCGGTCCCCTTGCTGCATAGCACTGAGGGGTATCGCCCTGAGCCGCATCACTGACTTGACTGGCGCGTGTCGGCAGTGTCCGCTGATGTGCATGGCACGCAATCTTACAAAATCTAGAATGATCTATGATCCCTACGTGATTCAGACGCGCACCTCAAAATGACCAAGCCCCGAACACCAGTTCCCGATGATATTTCAGCGGAAGTCATGTTTGAGCATGACCGGACCTGCTGCGTTTGCCACCAGCGAGAGTTGGCGGTCCAAATCCATCACATTGACGAAGATCCGACAAATCACACGGTTAGCAATCTAGCCGTTCTTTGCTTGGAGCATCATGAACAGACGCAGGTGAGAGGCGGCTTTGCGAAGAAACTCAAAGCTGCCGATGTTGTGCGGAGTCGTAATGATTGGATTCGTCGCGTTCGGGATCGCCGCGACAAGACCGATGAACTTGTCATTCAGCATATGGCTGGGATGGCGCCTGCTCAGTTAGAGCCGAAGGATTGGGATACACCCTCGACAGCCAAGGTGATCGGCTTTCTCAACGCGCTCCCTAGCATACGAAGAGCCGCTATCTCAGCAGCCCAACCACTCTGGGATACGGGGATCACCTCAGAAATGCGTCAAGGCTGCTATGACGCCATTGATCTTCTTGAGAGCGCGTGGCTGCGACTCGCGAATTTCTATCCTCCAAGCCATTTTGGCGAGAGCGCAGCGGATCACTTTTTTAGCG
Source organism: Bradyrhizobium sp. sBnM-33 (assembly GCF_032917945.1). NCBI lineage: Bacteria > Pseudomonadati > Pseudomonadota > Alphaproteobacteria > Hyphomicrobiales > Nitrobacteraceae > Bradyrhizobium > Bradyrhizobium sp. sBnM-33. The sequence continues at coordinate 9,128,576 of NZ_CP136624.1, read as the reverse complement.
AATTTGTTAAGGCAAGATTCGAATGGCACCGTAAAATTTGTGAGCCGCGTGGTCCGGGGTCGTCAGGGACGATTATTCATGTGACTACAAGCGGCGCGGTGCTCGACGATGTAGCCAAGGCGATAGAGGAAACTGTCGACGGATTGTTCATAGGCTTCTCTCTATGCCCTTTCGACCTAAAAAAATGCCACAGTGATTGGGACGCAGCTGGTCTACGAGACGCGGCGCAACAGGGTGCCAACAATGAGTCAAGAACGGCACATTCCTGAAGAATTATGGTCGGAACCGGAGAGCCTTTCGAACGGGTTATCGTAAATGAGCATGGCGTCCACCGAACACTTTTTCTTGGGGGTCACAAATGTTGGAGCTAGCAAGGTAACCAACTGTTGTTTCTACCGAACATACATCTCGTCTTTGAACGATAGGCAAAAAACGCTTTTGGAAAATGCATTTTCCCTTGATCCTAACGAAGTCCGATATGTCTCCATTGCCATGTTCAATGAAACGAAAGACCTTCCACATGCCACTCATATGATCGGATTGTCCGTGCCGCCCAACGCCGTTTGTTACGGCGCGATGGTTCCTCGACTCATGCTCGAGCGGCGCCACATCATTTCTTTCTTGGCTGAATCTCCGGATACTGCAGATGCTGCCGCAAGTTGCGAGATTTGGGTGGATGAGAACGGAAAGCTACGAATATCAATCGTATGACTGTCGCGGCTGAAAGAGGGGCGCTGCAGAAACGTCGCCACGGTTTGGGGTGCTGAGGTAACGCTCTCGATCCCTTCGGCATTTGGCGTTTCCTAGTCAGTTCAAGCGAATCGCGTCCCCGTCAGGGAACCGATTCGCGATTTGGCAAAAGAATTTTCGCGCAGTAGAGTCATCCGTTACTCTTGCAACTTTCGCTAGAAAGAGCCCTTCTGTAAGGCGACGATTCGGTCTGAACCGAAGAATCGTGGCTCGGCGAAAGGTTTCTTCATTGGCTGATCAAACGCACGATCCCCTCCAGTTTCTAAATCAAATTCGCCAAGCACTTGCGGCGCCGAAACTTTCGGTAGGATTTTTCATTGGCGCAGGCTGTCCGGTCTCAATTAGGTGTGGATCGGAGCCGCTAATTCCAGATGTTAGAGGTCTCTCGACCAAAATCTTCGCGGAAATGGCAGGATCCGAAGACCATAAAGATAGCTTCAATCGACTGTGTGAAATTTTTAAAGAAGACGGCGAGGCCACTCCCAATATCGAATCTATGTTAGGGAAAATTCGTTCACTTAGCGAGGTTGCTGGAAAAGCAGACGCTCGTGGTCTCTCTCACTCAAGCCTCTCTGCTATCGATAAAAAGATATGCGCAGACATTACCAAGGCCGTTGATCGCGAATATGTCGAGCCTGACAATCCGTATCTATCCCTGGCTCGTTTCGTGGAGAGTCGGGCGCGGCCAGCCACTGAACTCTTTACAACGAACTACCATCTGTTGCTGGAAAGCGCGCTCGAAGTTCAGCGTGTTCCCTTCTTTGATGGCTTCGTGGGGTCGGTGAAACCATTCTTCGACCAACGTGCAATTGATGATGATGTTGTTTCTGATCGGTGGTGCAGGGTTTGGAAGCTGCATGGGTCGATAAATTGGAAGTTGGATACCAAAAACAAGAGAGTTTTCAGGAGCAACGTCTCGTCAGACGGGTTGGAGCAATTGATTCATCCGTCGCACCGAAAATATGACGAAAGCCGGCGCATGCCTTACTTCGTAATGATTGATCGTTTTCGGAGCTTTGTTCGAAATCAAAAAATGCCAGTAGCAATGATCGTGTGCGGTTATTCTTTTGGCGACCAGCATATCAACGAGGCTCTTGTCGAGAGCCTGAAAGCTAATCCGTCTGCCGTATGTTACGCACTGCAATTTGATAAGCTAGAAGCCTATTCCGAAGGCGCCGCATTAGCTCAAAGCGTTCCAAATCTTTTGTTTCTCGCTCGTGACGGCGCAGTCGTGAGACGAAGAGCCGGGAAATGGATGACTCGTCCAGGCACAGACCAGAACGCGATCCGCTCGGGCTTCTTCGTTTCGGAAGAAGCGGACGACGAAGTCGCCGGCCCTTGTGAACTATTGCTAGGAGACTTCGCGAAATTCGCCCCATTCTTGGATGATTTTATCTCGTCGTCCGACATTTAGAGGCTCGAATGGGGAAGGAATCTACGTATCTCGGAACGGTCGAAGATGTAAGCGGGGCGACACTAAGAGTGCGCCTTGATGATGGGACGATATCTGGCCTTAGCTTTATAGAGGGCCAGAGCTACCGTGTCGGACAGCTTGGAGCATTCGTTCGCATATCTTTAGGATTCGTGGATCTCTACGGAGTAGTCTCGCAAGTAGGGGCTAGTGCTGTTCCGGAGAGATTGGCTGGTCTTAACGAATTCGGGAATCGTTGGATGACGATTCAGCTCGTCGGGGAAGGTCGCGCTCAAAGCGGATTTGATAGAGGCATTACGCAATATCCAACAGTGAGTGACGCGGTCCATTTGGTTACCGAGCAGGATCTACGAATGATCTATGGCCGACCGAAGGACCCCAAGTTCGTCTCTGTTGGACATCTAGCGAGCGTCGACAGCATTCCAGCCCTCGTTGATATTGACAAACTCGTGACGCGCCACAGCGCCGTTGTCGGCGCCACCGGTTCGGGGAAATCCACAACGGTAGCAGGGATTCTGGCGGCGTTGTCGGACACGCTTCGCTATCCGTCCGCGCGAATTATTGTCATAGATATCCACGGCGAATACGGAAAAGCTCTCGCAGATCGAGCCGCGGTATTCAAGGTGAACACCGGCTCGATTGCCGAAGAAAAACCCTTCTATGTGCCATACTGGGCAATGACATTTGATGAGTTGCTGCCGCTCACTTTTGGCGCACTAGAGGCTGGTGATCGTGGTGCGGTTATCGACCAAATCACTGAACTGAAGCGTGCCGCGCTCGCGAAAGCCAGCCGAGCCGGTGTAACGGAGGACACTCTAACGGTTGACAGTCCGGTCCCGTTTAGCATTCACCAGCTTTGGTTCAACCTTCACACCCAGATGCGTGCAACGCATATTGAAATAGCAGGGAAACCACAGTCGCGAGAAACCTGGGCTCTAGAAACAGACGCCAAGGGAAAAGTGATACAGGCGGGAGATGTGACCAAAGCAATACCACCTCGTTTTCGTTCTCCGAAAGATGAGAAAGACGATAAAGAGAAGATCCGGCTAAGTAGGTCGACGCTCAACATCGGCCGAGCCGTAGATGCACTCGGATCGAAACTACGGGATCCTCGATTTGATTTTCTTTTCCGGCCCGGTGATTATCTCCCGAACGAGAGTGGCGAGATCGCTGCAGATCTTGACAAGCTACTAGAAAGTTGGCTTGGGACTGAGAATCCTATCAGTATCCTTGACCTCTCAGGGATTCCGCCGATGATCCAATCGGAGCTAGTTGGGGCACTTCTTCGCATCGTTTATGACGCTCTCTTTTGGGCTCGCAACCTTCCAGAAGGAGGGAGAGAGCGCCCGCTACTTTTTGTCCTGGAGGAAGCACATAGTTACTTAGGCAAAGAAGGAAAGGGATTGGCGGCGGGGGCCGTTCGGCGCATAGCGAAAGAGGGCCGGAAATACGGAATTGGGATGATGTTGGTGAGCCAGCGTCCCGCGGAAATCGACGCAACCATTCTGTCGCAGTGTGGAACGATCTTCGCCTTGCGATTGTCAGACCCGACCGATCGAAATCAGGTGAAGTCAGCTTCGAGCGATAATTTGGACGGCTTATTCTCAATGCTACCCGTGCTACGAACAGGTGAAGCCATTATTGTTGGTGAGGCTGTAAACCTTCCAATTAGAACGGTGATAGACAAGCCTAGTAAAAATCGTCGTCCCGATAGCGCCGATCCGAAGGTAGTCGTCTCCGGCAGCGAAAGCGACGGTTACGAAAGCCCCGGTGGTTGGAATCAGCCACGAGATCTTGATGATTATGCGGAGGCTCTCAAGGCCTGGCGAAAGCAAGACGCTCGCTCCGAACGGATTAAGTCGTGAGCAAGGGGTTAAAATTATGAGACGGGATCCAGTCACCTCAACCAATATTAGTGAGATTGGCTACGACCAGCCCTCGCAAACGCTCGAAGTAATGTTTCGTAATGGTGGCGTGTATCAATATTTCGACATTCCCAGGCACGAATACGATAATTTGTTGAGGGCGGCCTCGATTGGCGAGTATCTAAATCGCAGCATCAAAGGAAGATACCGTTACGCTCGCGTTTAACCGATGAATCCGACAGTCATACCAAATTTTGAAGACGTGAAGACTATTGAAGACATCGCATCCCGCTTTGCGATGGCAGCAAAGTCAATAATGTTTGAGCATGACTTGCGGTTCCAAAGCCGCTCTTGGCGGATAACAGCGCTTGAATTGTATCTGTTCACTGAGTCGGACGTTTGGCGAGATCCCTTTACCCATAGAGGGGACGAGCAACTTAGTTCAAGAACTTGGTATGTGCATCACGACGGGCGTCGCTCTCCGAACTATTCGGGAATCGACATTACCGCCGGATCGAGGCAGCAGGGGATCTATGCAGGACTGCTGATCAGGGAGCTAGATCAACTCGATGGATCAGCGAGAGCTTTGCAGACGATTATTCGCGCTAAATTTCGGTCGACAAGAGAAGGCAATGTGTGGACACCAGATGAAAAGAAAATACTGACAACCATTCATCGAAGTTCCATCCTATCTTCTCCGCTCAGGCTGATTCCTAGGTCGGCGGCGCGATCAAACGAACCGCTATGGTGTGGGCCGAGATGCGGGCTTAAGCCAAAAGAAACTGATGATGAAAAGTTTGTTGCTGCTCCGCTACGCCTCGCCACGTGGCGGACCAAAAGAAACCAGGAGAAGATGCGAAAGTTTGAACTTAGCGAGCCGGAGTAGACCCAGCCTGACACTCAACTATTTCGGTAAGCTGAAATCAATTCCAAGAACATCTACAGCTAGTTTTAATACTCGTTCACTGTTTCCCCATCCGCCACAAAATTCAGGAGAAAGCGCAACTGTCGTAACGGCGACATGACCTGCGTCGATTGACTTGCGAACTGCGGAGAAAATGCCGACCACATACTGGTCAGACAGCATCTGAATTTGATCGTCTTCGCTGTCGTCACAGAAGAAATAGTCGAGATCGATGTTTATGATCCATGGCGAACCAAATTCTCTAACCCAATAGTCTAGATTCTGAAGGAGAGCCCACGGAGTGACTTGCTCTAGCTGGTCCAATTCGGGTCGATCGCCGTCGCCGTGGGTAGCGAAGCAGCACGTGGAGATAGAGTCTTTTGCATTCTCGAAATATAGGGACAAATAGTTGTCCCAACGGAACAGTCGTTGGGCTTGGCCTAGTCGATCTTCAAAGGACAGGTCGAGATATTCTTGAATGCTCACATCCCATTGCTTTGGGTAATGGAGAAGCCACGTCCCCATGTTGCTTCTTAAGGTATCGTAATGGCGATCGATATGCAGGATGGAGTGTTGAGTGGTTGGATTAACGTGTTTCATCCAACACCATAAGGCGGCGCGGTGATTGTCCATCACATAAATACTGCCGGTCTTCCAAAGGAAATTCTGATTGTATGCGCCGGAAGGGTTTCGTTCCCTAAACGGGACTAGGAATTCGCCAGAGGCCTGTGTGTCCATCGGTCCGACGTTCCTTCATTGTGAAAAGATACGCGCCACAGGTTTGCACGGGGCCGAGGCGCGACTTTAATTTACTCGCTCGGTGATAAGGGAGTAAAGCAACGTTCAGTGCCGCGATGCGCTGTAGACAAGCGTCGCACGACCCTTCGTGCGGTTATCGTGTCGGATTGTGATTTCAGCACGCTGGAAGCGATCTTCCGCAGCAGATTATCGTTGATCCTAACGAGGATTTCAAACCAGAGAGCGTTGCTCTGCCAGGGCCATGGTCCATGCTGACTAAGCGAGGTCCAACTACCCGCTCAGGATTGCATTGGGGGGCGCCACTTGCCTTGCGTAAGGCCTCCGTGATCAGCGTAGGCAACTTCCGTCCAGAAGTCCCGCGAACTGAATGTGATGTGCTTGAGCGGCTGGAAGGCGTCCCAAACTGTAATGGATCGATCGATGATGTAGAGGACTTGCCCGAGGTCAAGCCAAAAGACGTCGATCAAGTAGGGAGACAATTGAGCGTGTCCGTCTTTCTTTGGGGCTACTAGCGCCATGTTGGTAAGAAGATATTCTAGGCGCTCGTTGAATTCGTCGATGAATCTTTGCTTCGCTGGGTCCGGTTCGACGAGAAAAAGCCTTGCCCCGACTAGGGAACGGAGAATGCTGCTGGAAAGTAGCTTATCGCTCACAGGGCCGTAGCTGAGCGGCGAAACCGCAACCTTCACAGGTCGCAAGTCCGCAACTACCTCGTTGGCAGAAGTGAGCGGGGTGTCTCCCCGCCTCAGGTGTATTTCGTGGCGGACCAACTGCGTCAGAATAGCTAGGAAGCTATCGGAATAGTCCTGGAAAAAGGCGAACATGTCCCCAGAGCGTGAACGCTGGGTGAGCGACTTAGCCTTTGTCTCAATCAAGACGATATGATCTTCATCACGGGTCGCTACGTCGAGCTCGTAAGGACTTCCAGCGACTTTATATTCCTGTTGTGTGAGCATCGTGGGCGCCTTTCCCTTGCAAGATTCCGCGATCGCAAGTTCGAGCGTCTGTCCAACGATTTCCGCACCCCGTATTCTGTCCAGCTTCGACCAAATCAGCCGGAACACGTATTCGCATCCTGCCGCTGCAAGGAAAGAGCGCGGCATGGAGACGGCGCGATCCAATCCGTATGCGAACAGAAGGATACCGTCTTGCGTGCGTTCACGGGCATCCAACGGGTCAATGTAGCTAGCATTTACGCTTCCCACGGCACCTCCGGTGAGGCGTCTCAGAAGGGGGAGAGCCTGCTCAACCTGCTCGCGGGAATGGATTGTTAGCCGGTCATCGCTAGACCAGGTTATGAGTTGCCAAATTTCTCTGACGAGCACCCGAAAGGAGAAGCCGAGGCGATCCTGGTCTTGCTCCGTCAGGACCGTCGCAAGCGCATCGAGGATTTGCTTTAGAGCCTTCGGCGGCACCTGCGGCAGGGTGAAAAACTCGCGCCATAGCGTCGAATTGACCAACATGCGATGGAATTGAGTCACATGCGGATGCATGTCCTCGAACTGGTTGTAGCGCTGACAGTCGTGCGCGGCGGCGAAATCTGTCGCCAAGTCCACGAGAGACTGCCACGCAACACCTGGCTTGCGGGCGCTGCAGGGGCGATTGAGAAAGCGCATGGCCAGCGAGAATAGCCAACCAACCGGGATCATCGGACGCTTGGCATCATTAATGTTGAGGCCGATCTCGCCAAACAGCCACATTCCGTCGTGATAAGATCTTGCATCCCGCAGGAAGCGCAGAACTTGACCGGCGGTCTCGACGCCGCCAAGCAGCGCAACGAGCGCCTCTGCCTTTCGCACGATCTCCCGGCGGGATGTCTCCGCAATTTGCGGCCCATATGCTCCGACCTCAACCTTATAGCGCTGGTTTCGGAGACGCCGGCATGCTTCCCCAACAATGAGCTCGCGTTCCTGCCCCAGCGCAACCCTCATCGATGCCACCTCTGCGAATCCCGGCTGCACACGTGCCCAGGCAATTGCCTGCATCCATGCATTCTGGTTTTTGAGAGGAGCACAGCGAACATCCCGAAGCTCGTCCAGGATGAGGCGAACGGCGGTCGCCGCTTCTATAGGGCAGTCACCAAGGACGGCCGCAATATGCAAAGAACGGCTAAGACGATGGACCTCCGGAAGAAAGATACCGTCAACCTTTGCGAGACAGTCTCGCGGCGAGACCGGCACGAGAGACGGGTCATCGCTCTTGGCAAAAGAGTTCAAGTAAGCTTTTAGGTCACCGTCATGGAGCATGGTCAGCTCAGCACCTTCAGAATGCCACCGGCTTCCTCGCCCGGCTATTCGGCGACCTGCGTCAGATATCCATCCCTGTTCTCCACCGCAACTATGGCGGATTGCATTTTAGTCATTATTCCCGGACGCAGGTTGTCTCTGATACCAGACCGCAAATTCGACAACGTAGTGTTGTTCTGCCAGCAATCTTGATTGCTAGGTCGCGGGGCGTTTGAGCTCTCGCAATACAACACCAAGCGCGTTGATATTTTCCTGATCGCAAAGTTGTGCATCAAGGACACGTTGAGTGATGGGGGAAAGCCACCAACTCATGACCGGGTGGTATAAGGAAATTCGGCTGCGCCCCTGCCGCGCCGGCTGGTCGATACAAACGGGCAGGCCTGTTCCCCTCAAATAGACACCACGTCGGACTCTGATGGGGACGAACACACTTCCATCCAATAGATCATGGGCTCTTTCGAGAGCAGCCTCCTTGTGTCCCGACCTTAGTTTGTAAATGGTAGCAACGGGCTCCATTATCCAAGATAGCGCTCTCGACCAGAAACCTTGCTGCGGCGGCTCCAGAGTGGGATTGAGAATCCGACTAACGCTCGACGTTGAATGCGGGCGGCCGGCGCGAATGGCTTCCTTAAAAAACCACGGATCGTTCGTCAAATACAATACGGTCGGCCGTAACCCCCTCGCATTTAGAGCCGGGATGATCTGGATCAAGCTCTCGAGGCCACTGTTATCGAAGTAGCCTCCATCTACCACGTGATCGGTAATTATATTCCTGAACTCGTCCTCGTAGCGAAAGTGACCGGCCGGAGAAATAATTGGAAAACGAGCGCTGAGGACAGTCGCGGTTGAGAGCCGCATGTCTGCGGCGCGCTCCAACTTCGAGTAAACGCAAGACTCCATGACGTCGGGGAGGGGTTCGGTAGGTGTGAAGGGGTTGGTGGCATAGAGTTCGAAAGCGTTCTGTGCGACCACGAACAGGCCCTTGCATTTCTGAGACGCGGCGGAGGTGACGGCAGTGTAAATATCAGACATCAGAATGGGCCTTCCGTTGTCCATCGACGTCGCATTTAGAAGCAATAGGGGCTGCCAGCCTTTCGCATCATGCGGGCTCAGATAACCAAACGCGCCGCAAAAGCCGCGCTCATCTTCTGGACCACCGCACGCCGTCTTTTTACCGTGCACTACTTTGTTGTAGTGTCGCTCAATCGCCTGTTCCAGAAGAACCGCTCGGTTGCTCGGCGCAAGCAATGCAAAATGGTCGCGGAAGGACAGCCCCACGATTGCGGGAGACAAATAGTCCCCCGCAGTGAGCAACTGCAAACAAGCCCGCCAGCTCTTTGTTGGATCACGGTTCGGCGTCGAGGTTTCAACGCCCGTGGCTCCGAACCATATCGGATCCACGAATCGACATGGCGGTGTTCCTTCCGTTGATTCCTTCAAAGCCGTCCGGAAGGTGGTGGTGCCCAAGGCGCCGCCTGAAACTCCCGACAAAGCGAACGTCGCTTGTGCAAAATCGATGTATTTGTCCCTTTCGCTCCGCGTGATATCGAGAAGTGTCCCGAGGACCGTTGCGGTGAAGAAGGCTGCGCGACTAGCGCCTCCCTCCGCTGCGACCAGCACCATGCGGCAATCGGCCGGAGCGTTAGTGCAGCCGTTAAGCGCCATCCATTTATCAATAGCCTCCTCTATATAGATTTGACGCGAGGTTGCTTTACTCGATGCGCTGGGCGCTTGGACGGCTTGCCAATGAGGGGAGCGGTAGATTCGAATGTCGTGAAACCGGTCCACGTAGGTCGAAACGACCGCTAGGGCAACAATAGCCGTTGCAACGATCGGCCAGCGGAATTCGAAGCGTTCTTGGATGCGACCGGACAGGTTCACTAAATAGTCGACAAGAGGTATCCAGCTTCCTAGGAGGATAGGTATCAGCGCTGCTCGCCCCGCCCAGTCTGTCAGTTCCAACGGAAGATAGAAGGCAACAGCAAATAGGAACCCCATTACAACTAGGTTCGCTAAAGTCCGCTTTTCGGCAGTCAATGTAATGCCGGTCAGCGCGTCCGCAAGCCACGGGAGTCTGGTTTTGGGCCCAAGCCTTTTGTTAAGGTAGCCGAAGATCGTTCTGTCTAGGCGGAGCGTGACCACGAGGTAGATGATGGCCGCGATCCCGATGAAGATGGCAAGAACTCCAAGGTGAGAAAGCGCTTCGCCGACTTCCGGCAGCGAATAATCTGAAGTTAGCCAACCCGATTTCTTGGCTGCTTCCTGCGCCGTTTGGAGATCCCCAAGGTCCTGAGTGAACGCGTAGCCTAGACATGATCTAAGCCGTTCACCCGTCTGGATTTGCTCGCAGACTAAGATGTCTTTGCGAGATAGAAAGAGGCCCGTCCAAACTGCCGCAAATGTGAGGAGACCCAATAAGAGTGGAAAAGTCCTCGTCAGCTGTGAATCAAAAGTATCGCGAGCTGGATCCTCTACCTCTTTGTTGCTTCCGCCGTCAGTAAGTTGGGATTTCCTGAGTCTTGTCCGAGCATCAATGGCGCACTTGGCCGAATGCCATATCTGCAGAGACCAAACGAGCAATACGAGCGCAGCATACTGCACAAGACCTAAAGTCCCGATTCGATCATTGAAGAGGTCCCGTGCTTCTGTGAAGAACAACATTAGCGCGAAGCCGGCAAGCAAGCTGAAGGCGCTCGTTTTGCAAACCCAGGCAAGCCTAAGGCAGTGACGGAAACTGCTCATCGGGTGGTCTCGCTAGTGAAGTTTATGGTCCGCCCTTGGTAAGGTGCACTGCTTCTCGAACACACAAGGTATTGGCAAGCATATTAAGGCAGTGCTCACAGGTTGCAACACTGGCACAGCTCATTTGGAATTAGAAGTGTGGCCTTTGAACTGGTTCATCGTTACCGCCCGCAGACAAGATACCGAAAGTGCCTGTGGTGCCACGCGCCGGCGTCGCCGGCTGAGCTTCTTGAAATCAGTCATTGAAGCTCGATCGGGCCGTCTCGCAGGGAACGCTGACAATCTGAGATTTAGTTCTCCATAGTTCATGCACAGTTTGAAGTATCGGGCTAACTGGGACCACCGATAAATCTTCTGCCATCGGCGATTGTGGTGAGTGTCGCCGAGCGTGCCAGTTTCGAAGGGTGGCGGTCCCTTTCTCGTCCGGCATTGTGACGGATTGTGATTCCGACAGGCCTTCGAAGCAGATTGCTCTCTGATTGCAAAGGGAATTTCGAGCACAGAGCGTTGCACCGTCAAGCCATGGTCCATCGATTTGGTCCGAGTCGGAAGTGCCAGCTGTTGCCGCGGTGGGGCTTGAGGCTAACACTCCGATCTCGGCCGATTTGGCTAACGAAAGCTCGTCGGCCTGATGGGCTCCGAGCGGGTTCGCCGCCATCCCCATCACCACAATTGATCCGCCCCAAAGTGCGGCTTCTCCTGTGGTCCCCGCGCTTACGGGTCCGGGTCCCCTCTTCAGCGACACGTCAATCGGACGCAATCGTCGACGTCATCTGCACAATATTTCGAAACTCGCTCAAAAAATCGGGCTGGTGTTTCTCAAGGTATCTGGCGATCTTCGTGTTTCCAACAAGCTTTGACAGATAACCTTTGACTACAGTGAGGTGGAGGTGGTCCTGTCCGTATGAGTCTTGGATGGACGTTATCGCCTGTTGAAGCTTCGTAAGTTCGCTCTCCATGCGCGCCAGTGCTTCTGTAGTCATACCCTTTATCCGCTTCGGCGTGGACGGGTTGACGAGCTGTGCTTGAGCAGTTCCAGCAAGTATTGCTGATGCGTAGCCCACGGAGTAATTATTCGCGTTGATCAGAAGCTCAGCAGCCTCGATTTGTCGGATAGGTATCATTTTTCTAAGCACGTCAAATACCGCCATGGGGCACATCTTATCTTTAAGCAAACTTACAACTTCTTCGCAGATGCCATCGACTAGAGTTGCCTTTCGAATGAGACTACGAACGTTAATATCGAGCGCTTTCGCAATCTTTTCTTTCGGCACGTTGCGCTCGATCGCCTTGGCAATCATTCTCTGCTCTTGAATCGCGGATAGTCGACTTACTCGCTTATTGTAAGTGAACGCCTCATCGTCAGTCGAAACTAGGCACTCGACCTGAGTCTGGCCTCGATCTTTTAGAACCTCGATCCGGAGGTGGCCATCCAACAGTAGGTAAGTTCCTCGAGTCTGCTTATCTCGGCAAACAACCGGTGGCTCGACAATTCCGATCTCTTCAATGGAACACGCAATCTGGCGATACTTGTGGCTCGCCTTGACCGTTTTTCCAATTGGGCGCACTGGGAGTATCGAGCTAATCGCTAGGACTAGTGTATCTGAACTAAATGCCTGGATAACTTCGGTTAGCGCGTCAGGGCTTACATAGCGGTTCATGGCGTCATTCTCGCGGCTAGTCTCTCTTCCAAGAATGATGGCATCGAAGCCAAATCCTCAGCCTGAAGTAGCCTGGTAAAATCCTTGTCCTTGCGCAGCGCTCGAATAGCTTCAACTACGAACAAGAGGCGGCTCTGCGTTACCTCTGCTTTTTTGACCAGAAGCCGCTGGCGATCAGCTTCTCGCCGATATATCCGAATCATTGACTCGCTTGTGAGCGGCCTTTTCGCCCCGTCACGCCTTCCGTAGCTCTGGCTGTGCAAGTGCTTGCCCCGTCTCTGGCGTTGATCCAGCAACCGACGGACTGCAACGAGCTTCTTGCCCCTCAGTTTCTTTTCAGAATACGCTTGGGTAAGTGCGCGCTGCACATCTGCGTCGTCTGACTTTGCGATTTCGATAGCCATATTGAGAGGGAGGATGCCCGCTTCCACCGCGTTTACAAGGCGTTCCTCGCCTTCAGCGAGTAGAGTGCTAATCATTCGAACGTAGTCGAGGCTCACACCGATCTTTTCGGCGATTTCACGATCGTCGTAGCCTCGTCCGCGCAACGTGTTGATGTCCTCCAGTAAATCGATGGCGCGGTGATGGCGGCGTGCGCAATTTTCGACCAAACTCATCACTAAGCAATCGCTCTCTTCCGCATCAATGATCATGGCTGGAATTTCACTTTGGCCGAGCTGAACGAATGCTTCGATACGACCCTGACCGCACACAAGATCGTATTCAAATTCGTCAACATCCGAGAGCCGAGGACTGACCGTAATGGGTCGTTTCAGGCCGACTTGCGCAACGCTTTCTACGATCTCATTGAAATTTCGCCGATTTCTGACCCGCGGGTTTAGAATCCGGATCGTCTTAATTGGGATCACCTTGAGGTGTCTTTGGGCGTTGATCAATCCGTTCATGCTGCTTCTCCAAACAGGGACCGACCAGCGAGCGAAAAGAGAAAATCCAATGAATTAAAGCGATAGGCATCCAGAGAGAGCGAATTGTCTTCCGCGAGCTTTATGAGGGGCACATTCAAGTCAAGGCTAGGGAACACGTAGTAGTCCAACGGTCTTGAATTCGAGGCGTCGAGGCGAACTGCGACGGTCAAGTCTGGAATGAGGCCTGTATCCAGCCGAATGCGCCAACGGAGAGATCCGCTCGTTGTCGTCAGAGCACGAGCGATCACGATGGCTGCCGTAAACTCTCCATTAATAGATAGGAGCTGAGTGCCTTCGTCGCGTGTAACATCGCCGCCAGCGACCTCGAAGCCGGCGACAATTTTGTCTAGCACTTCCGGATAGGCAGCCCGTATGCTGCGGTTTATCTCGATGTATCGGTAGTCTCGATCAGGCTCGTAGCCGATCAGACTGTATGCTCTGATAAGACTACCGAAGCGACTTCGGTATGCGCTTGAAGATGGCATATCCGCTCGTTCATCTATTACCAGTCCCGACAGCGAACCCTCTTCCTGGAGAATTGTCTGCAGGAAAGATAGCAGTTGTTCGTCCGAATAATGGTTGCTGCGAGCATCGATGATCGATCTAGCTCGATCAAACAGCGATCGCTCGATGATCGATGGATATACACCTTCTGCTCGGACCCAGTTCTCGCGACTGTTGACGACCCGCTTTTGCTTTAGTTTGAAGGATACGCGGTTGAAAACATTGTTGCCGATGTATTTTTCGTTGGTGAGGATCTGATGCACAGATGATCGAGACCACCGCCGCTCGAAGTCTGTAAGAATCCCTTCGTTGTTCAAGCGCGACGCAATCTCGTGCTCGGACAGGCCTTCATCTACAAACATTGTGTATATTCGGCGAACGTGAGCGATTTCATCTTGAGGCCCGAGAGCTAATACGACTCGGTCGGTCTGAAGACTTTTCCTCTCGCCGCGCAGTAGCTCGGCTTTGTGTTGACGCTTTTCGTCGATCAGCTGCCTTCGAAGGCCGTAGCCGGCTGGGCCGCCCTGCCTGAACCCAAGTTCGACCAAGCGGCATTGACCAGCAAAGACTTTGACCGAAAGCTCACGGCTGTATTCTCCAGCCATAACCCGCTTAACATTCTTGAGCAGGATAGAGCCGAGGCTGCCATCGTTGTCAAACTGCTCGCCACAATAGTGAACTCGGATTCCGGCCCGCGAGCATAGGTGCTCATGATAGGCCCCTTCGTCCGCATCTTGAAAGCGCCCCCAGCGGCTCACGTCATAGACTAAGATCGCCTCAAAATCGGCCGCTCCGGACTGCACCACTCTGATCAGGTCTTGTAAGCCGTCACGATCGTTGAGCGTTAGCCCGCTACGACCTGCATCTTCAAAAACTCGGACGATCTCAAAGCCGCGCTGATCCGCGTAACGCTTGATCTTGTCGAGCTGATTCTCCGTCGAATACTGTTGGAGGTCCGTGGACATCCGAACATATGCCGCGGCCGGAGAGGGGGCATCCGAGCGATTTGAGCGACTCTTGGAGCTCTTGGTTTGCCTTTTCAATCGGCACCTTTATCCAACAGCCAGACGACCTGCCTTCCCCAAGACAGTGTGAGTTACCCGCCTGATCGTAGCGAACAGGAGAATGGAATGTCGTTTACAAAAAAGGGCAATTCCTTTCCACGATACCGACGCCGTGGCGGACCGGACGGGGGCGGTGGAGGGCCACCTCATCAAGTTAAGTTTGCTGCCGAAATTGCGTTAGCCTTGGAGAAGATGTTGCGAGGTGGAACAGTTCGTATCAAAACGGTGGCAGGTTGGACCGGAGCGAACGAACGGACTGTAAAGAATTGGGTATCAGGTCGTTATGGTCCATGTGGCACCCATCTGATCGTGTTGATGCAGCATTCGGATGAGGTGATAGAATCAGTGCTTTCAATGGTTGGCTTGGATGATCTGCGACTAACAGAAAAGCTAATTATCATGGAGCAGCACATGCAAGAGTTGGCGTCATTGATAAGAGCTCTGAAGAAAACGATCGAACGCTAGTTTGGCCGATGGGCTGGCAGGCGCGATAGATGCAGTCGATAACCTGCTTTCGATGGTGGGCGTCGCGATCTACCAGTCCCACAGAAGTTGATTTTCATGGAATGCCTCTACAAGAGTTTGCAGCAATTATCAGAGACCTAAGATCCGAGAGCGCTCAGCGCCCGCCATAAGTTGTAAGTTCCAGAGGGTAGCCTCGCTAGCGCCTCGATGAAGAAACAAAGTGCCGGGTTCATCGAACCCAAAGGCCAAATGCTCCGGCAATGGCAGCAAGTAGTGATGTCCACCAAAAGGAAGGCGAACGAGCAGCGCTTATGGAACGCAGATAGAGGAAAGCTCCAACGAAAAGCCCGTAGTTTCTTCTGAACTCGCCGTTTCGCTTGGCGATCTCGACTAAATCTGAATGTTTCACGTCCTGATCTGACATGGCCATCCTTACCCATCTCACCCAATCCCGAGCCGTGAGCCCTTCTTGGGGTTGGGTATAAAACCACTGATTTGGGTCCTGAGTCGAGTTAAATTTCGGATTTTCAGAAGTGCGCTTTACGCCGACCAAGAAGGTCGGGGGCGCCGTCAGCCTGGATGATCGGCCGAACGCCCGAAACAGAGGTCGAGAGCGCCAAAACGGCGAAGCTGCCTAAGAGTTCGCGAACTCGTCCTCAACGGCTGTCCGGACCCGCATGAACTTGCATGTTCTTGTGCGCCCGGGATGGAAGGCACGGATGCGTGCAACTTCGGCCGTCGCTGCGGAGCGCACCGAGTCAATGGCGTTGATGTGGGAGCAACTTTGATCGGGGAAGGGTTGGCAGTTCGTTTTGTTTGGGCGCAACAAGCTGTCCGAAGCTGCCACGCCCCTGGTGCTGACGCAGAATGTCAATTGAAGGAGAGACTTCTCAACCTAGACAGTTTCAACACAATTTCTAGCTCAGCTTCGGACTTGGCCCCACGTATCGTCAGGAGTCCGAGGATAACGCGAACCCCACCGAACTACGCGACTTGCTTGAAGCGTTCGAAGCGGATTGCCAGTCTATTTCTGTCGGGTTGGTCCTTGGTTCGCTTTGGTAGGATGATAGTGCGACCATTCAGGTTTTTGAGCGCGTCCAGCATTGGGCCGTCATTTTGACCGAGCAGTCGATTTGATACGTGCATACGAAAGTCAGGATCAATTCCGATTAGATGCGCATCAAAGGCCGCGTGGTGGATCTTCGACAATGGGATTCCATTCGTGACCATAGGTTGGCCAAGCAGTTCATCCCGGTCCGGGACGATATGGGCGGCGTCGAGAAGCAGCAGCTCGGGAAGGCCAGACAGTGCACAGCGACCGTCATAAGCTGTGATCACAGCCTCTCGGAACGTTGCTTGATGCAGGCGTTGCTTGACCGTTCGCAACGCATACTTCCGCTCCAAACTGTCCGCTGGCGGATCAAAGGTCTCTGGAGTTGGGCCAAAAGTAATCCGGGCTTTGAGTGCTTGGCCGTCCCAACCGGAGATGAAGGTTGGAAGGAGAGCATGGTAGCGACCTGGTGCTATCCCGAGAAAATAGATGATGGGAATTTGGTTCTCGTATGCCTGCTTCAGCCACCGATTGTCGGCGGCATCCGGATTCGTGCCCATGAAAGCGTAATCGACTGTCTCATCACCTCGGAATATTTGATGATGGACTTCCCTCTGATCGTCATACCAGACTTTACCACCAGGCTTCGGGAAAACCGTCTTGATGGACAGCAAGAAGCGCATTTGATGAGGTTTGAAGATGCCGCGCTGAGGATTGACTAACGGAATTCGCTCTTCCCGAAAGAGAAACCCGGACGTTAGCTCAGTCGCGGATAGGTGGTCATGAATCTCATTCAGCCCGCGGACGCGTTCGAAGGCAGCGACTCGCATCAGCGTATCTAGACTTGTCGGGTCCATTAGGTCGCTTGGCGAGTGTTAACCGACTTCCCGCGTCGGAGTTGTGACCCTGACATAGTTCACGCCCGATTCGAAGCCGTCTTCGAGCCGTCCGAGGGCGTCATCATTCCTCCCCGAGAGCGAGGATAAACGTGGCCCGAATGTGCCTCTGATGTGAAAATAGCGGCCGGTTGCTTTAAAAAGCTCAGATCTAAAGGGATTAGATGTATCGCCGGTCCAGCTTCGGAGGGCAACGCTCTATCCAGCTGAGCTACGGGTGCAACAGGGCTTCATTTAGCCGATTGGCCGGGCAGGGGCAACCGGCCCTTCCGGGTCGCGAGACGAAGCTGGCGGGCGAGAACCGCATTTCCACTCAAAATTCCAATCCGTTTCGGCCAATTGGTGGTACTCTTGCCGCGTTGATCTTCTAGACCATGGATGGGGACGTCCGATGTACAAGAAGGTTCTTCTCGCCTATGACGGTTCGGTCGAGGGGCGGCGCGCGTTGCGGGAGGGCGCAAAGCTCGCACAACTCTGCCATTCCGAGGTCTTTTTGCTCGCCGTCGTCGAGGTCTCCTCGATCATGACACCCGAGGCCGGGCTTACGATCCCGATCGAGTTGCAGACCGAGGATTACAAGGCCATCCTGAACGAAGGCACCGAGCGGCTGAAGGCGCTGGGATTTTCGCCGACGGCGCGGCTCGAGGTCGGCGATGCCGGGCAGAAAATTGCCGAAGTCGCCGAGGAAATCGGCGCGCATCTCGTCGTTGTCGGCCATCGCCCGCAGGGGGCGCTGGCGCGCTGGTTCGGCTCAATCGGCAGCTATCTGGTCAAGCGCCTGCGCTGCAGCGTGCTGGTGGCCCAGACCGAGATCAGCGACGCCGAGTTCGAGCGGCTGAAACCGGCGGAGACGGCGGCCTCGGGATAGTCAGAGGCGGATCCGAGCTAAACTAGTTCGCGGGAACGATGATCTTGCCGATCGGCCACAGCGCGATCCCGGCAAGTTTTAAGTGTGCCCAGGCAAAGGGAATGCCGATGATAGTTACGGCCAGCAGCACGGCCGTGACGACATGCCCGAGCGCCAGCCACCATCCCGCCAGTACCAGCCAAATGATGTTGCCGATCACCCCGAGCGGCCCGGTGCCGATATCTTCTTGGCCCGTATAGGCGTCGCGCGAGACCGCCGTGAAGCCGAACGGGAACAAGGTGTAGGCCGCGATATTGAACGCGGCCCGCGCCCAGGGAATCCCGATGATGGTGATCGCCATGATGACGGACGCGATCAGCCAGCCGAAAGCCATCCATGCGCCGCCGAGAACGATCCAGATGATATTGAGAAGCAGTGAGACG
Organism: Bradyrhizobium sp. sBnM-33; assembly: GCF_032917945.1. NCBI lineage: Bacteria > Pseudomonadati > Pseudomonadota > Alphaproteobacteria > Hyphomicrobiales > Nitrobacteraceae > Bradyrhizobium > Bradyrhizobium sp. sBnM-33. Next base: position 9,110,021 of record NZ_CP136624.1, on the reverse strand, counting down.
GGAGACATGGATGCTATCCTATGTTGACGCAATGCTGGCGAAATGCGCGCTGCGGGCGAACCCGATTGCCCCAAGCCTGGCAGACGCTAGACTGATTCCCACGACGATCAAGCAACAAGCGCGCCAAAGAATACGTCAAGGGAGAAACGTTCATGCGTCCGCTCGAATTCGGCTGGTATCTGCCCACGCATGGCGACACCACGGCCTACGGCCTGATGGATGCGCAGATTCCCGGCTCGCCCGAACTCTGCGACCGCGTGGTGCAGGCGGCAGAAAAGGCCGGCTTTGAATATCTCCTGATCCCGGTCGGTTCGGTGTGCTGGGAAGCCTGGATCACGGGCGCGTTCATGGCGGCGCGTTGGTCGTCGATCAAGCCGCTGATCGCGGCGCGGCCCGGCTACATCAATCCGGTGCTGCTGGCGAAGATGATCTCGACCTTTGACCAGATGTCGGGCGGGCGCATCTGCGTCAATCTGATCGCTGGTCAGAACGAAAGCGAGGTCGAAGGCGAGGGCATTCCTTATCCAAAAGAGCAGCGTTACGAACTGATGGAGGAGGAAGTCTCGATCCTGAAGGCGCTCTGGACGACGCGCGGGCCGGTGAATTTCGAAGGCAAGTTTCACAAACTGTCTGGCGCCCATATCCGCCCGCGTCCGCACCAGCAGCCGTTTCCAAAATTCTATCTTGGCGGCGGCTCGCGCCAGGCTTGGGAATTGTCGGCCAAACATTCCGACGTGCATCTGTTCTGGGGCGATTTGCCGGAAAAGATCGCCTCGAATATCGTCGAGATCAGGGAGATGGCGCGCGGAAATGGCCGCGAAAACGACATCGGCTTCGGCATGCGCCTTCAAGTGATCTGCCGCAAGAACGAGGCGGACGCCTGGGAGGCCGCCGATCAACTGGTGCGGCATGCGACCGAGCGGCAAAAGCAGGAAATGAAAACGCTTTACAACAAATCGGAAGCCAACCAGCGCGTACAGCAGCTCGCCCGTGAGCATGGCGATCTTCTGCTGCCGCATCTATGGACAGGCATCACAAAAGTCCGCCCCGGCGCCGGCATTGCCGTGGTCGGCAATCCCGTCCAGTGCGCCGATACGCTGCAGCAATTCATCGACGCCGGCTGCCACTCGTTCTGCCTGTCCGGCTATCTGCATGACGAGGAGGCCGAGCGTTTTGGCCGTCTGATCCGTCCCATTCTCGCGGAGAACAATCGCGGCCGGTGCGCGGCGTAGAGCGGCAGCGGTTTGCAGCGTTCATGCTGCAGTGCATCCGCCGTTGGGCCAAATGCTGCGGTGCGCTCGCTGGCTTTTATATCACTCGCGGTGCCGTGTGGGCGGCGCTAGAGTCGGGCTGCGAATTCAACCGGGTACCGCCAAATGAATGGGTCGAGTTCGGTACTGGCGTGGAGCTCTGCGTTGGAGGACTTCGCGCTGTTTCGAACGCTCAGTTCCGAACAGCGGCTCAAGGCACTCAACGCCATGGTCCGCCAGGATCTGGTGCGTGGACAAATGCTGGTCGCGCAAGGCGGGCCGTCGGACTCGCTTTTTCTGGTGCTGCACGGCGCACTCGCGGTGCGCAAGACCGGCTATCTCGAACCGATCGCCGAGCTTCGCGCCGGCGAACTGGTCGGCGAGATCGGCTTCTTCGGTAACGTCCCGCGCACGGCCGATGTGATCGCCATCCGCGACACCAGCGTGCTGGCGTTGACGCGTCCGGCCTATCAGAAGCTCGTCGAGGAGGCACCCGCCATCGTCGAGGCGCTGCTCGCGGCGCTGGCACGGCGGTTCGCCAAGGAGACCGCGCGCATTGCGCCGTTTCCCACTTCGCCGAAAGCACGAACAGTGGCGCTGATCGACGGCGGATTGGAGCCGCTGCCGGGCGCCTTCGATCGCCGGATGCGCGAGGGGCTGGCCGCGATCCATGCCGAGATCGTCGACGCCGCGCGTTTGCATGCGATGTTTCCCGGGCGCGCGCTCGATGCGCATGACGTCACCGAATGGCTCAACAAGCTCGAACATACCGCGCCGCTGGTGGTCTATCTCGGCGGCCGCGAGGCGTCGCCGTGGGCGCGCAAGGCGATCCGTCAGGCCGACATGGTGGTGTTCGCCTGTCGCGGGGATGCGCCCGCGGCGGCATTGACGGAAATCGAGGCTGTCGCCTGCGAGGTTCATTCGATCTCGGCGCGGCGCCTCGTTCGCATCCATGACCGGCGAAGCGGCGAGGTCTCCGGCACCGCGGCGTGGCTCGCCCGGCTGCCGGCCTTCATGCATCACCATGTCGCACTCGAAGACCAGGTCGATATCGACAGCCTGATTCGCTTTCTATGCGGCCGCGCCGTCGGCTTCGTCGCTGCCGGCGGCGGCAGTTTTGGAACCGCACATGTCGGCATCTACAAGGCCTTTCGCGAGCGCGGCGTAATATTCGATATCTTCGTCGGCACCAGCGTCGGCTCCGCCATGGTGGCTGGCTTCGCCAAAAATCTCGAAGCCGAGCATCTCGAGCGCGGCACGCATGAAATATTCGTCACGAGCCGAAGCTTTCGGCGGCCGACCTGGCCGCGCTATGCGCTGTTGGATCACAAGGCGTTCGATCGGGCGCTTGCCAGTCAATACGGTCCTGACTGCCGGATCGAGGATTGCTGGCGGCCGTTCGCGGCCGTCGCCACCAACCTTTCGACCCACAATCTCGAGCTGATCCGCACGGGGCCGCTTTGGCAGGCGGTCCGCGCATCGAGTGCCATCCCCGGGCTGTTGCCGCCGTTCTACACGAAGGAAGGCGCGATGCTGGTCGATGGATGTCTGATCGACAATGTGCCGCTGGCGTCGATGCACCAGCTCAAGAGCGGCCCCAATCTCGTCGTGCATTTTGGCGAGCCGGCGGCGGAGATGTTCGATGTCGACTATGAATCGCTGCCGGGACGGCTGGAATTGATCGCCGCCATGCTGACGCCGTTCCGCAAGAAGTTGCTTCCTGAGGCACCGAGCGCGGTGAACGTTTTGTGGCGGAGCCTGGTGGCGCACCAGCGCTACGATATGTTGCCGGTCGGGCCATTTGATACGGTGATGCGGCCGCCGCTTCCGCTCGAGATCGATGTGACGGATTTCGATCGCCACACGGAAATCTTTGAAGCCTCCTACCTCTGGGCCAAGGAGGCCATTGCGGCGCTGGAGGCGGGTGGCAGCTCGGCGATCGCAGCCATTCTCGATACCGGCGCGCTGGAACGGCGTCAGGCGACAGCCGTCGCGGGCTCCAATCGCGCACCCAGCAATCGTCTAGCCTCAGCCGCCGGCTTCGGTGCGCTGAACAGATAGCCCTGCATCTGGGTGCAGCCGAGCTCGCGCAGCATCTCGCGCTGCTGCTCGGTCTCGACGCCTTCCGCCGTCGTGGTCATGTTGCGAGCGGCTGCAATGTTCACCACCGCCTGCACGATCGCCGCTGAGCCGTCGACCTCGATGTCGCTGACGAAACAGCGGTCGATCTTGATCTTGTCGAACGGGAATCGCTTCAGATAGCTCAGCGAGGAGAAGCCAGTGCCGAAATCGTCGAGCGCGATGCGCACGCCGATGGCGCGAAGCTGATGCAGGATGGCGAGCGCGGTTTCGTCGTCATGGATCAGCACCGCCTCGGTGATTTCGATCTCGAGCCGGTCGGGCGGCAGTCCGGAAGCGGCCAGCGCGCCGGTGATCCGCAGCGCCAGCGTCGGCGACTTCAATTGGATCGGAGAAACGTTGACGGCGAGCCGGACCCGGGATGGCCAGCCGGCCGCCTCGGTGCAGGCGGTCTGCATGACCCAGTCGCCGAGTTCGTTAATCAGGCCGGTGTCTTCGGCAATCGGGATGAATTCGGCCGGAGAGACCATGCCGCGTTCGGGATGCCGCCAGCGCAATAGCGCCTCGCAGCCCGTCACCTCGCCGCTCGCGAGATCGAGCAGCGGCTGGTAGTGAATTTCGAAGCCACCGTCGGCCAATGCCTGTCGCAGATCCTGCTCCATCGTGAGCCGCGCCTGGGCGCGCGCATCCATGGAGGGCTCAAAGAAGCGATGGGTGCGGCGTCCCTCGGCCTTGGCGGCGTACATGGCAAGGTCGGCATGCTTGATCAACTGGTCGAGTTCAGTGCCGTCCTCCGGCGCGAGCGCGATGCCGATGCTGGCATCGGTCGAGAGATGATGGCCGAGGCACCGATAGGGCTGCCGTAGCGCCTCGTAAACGCGGGCCACGAATTCCTCGACCTCGGTGCGGCTGCCGATCGCGGTCTGGATCACAGCGAATTCGTCGCCGCCGAGACGGGCGATCAGATCGCCCGGCTTGATGCAGTCCTTGAGGCAGGCTGCGACCGCCTTCAGAAGTTCGTCGCCGACATGGTGCCCGAGCGAGTCGTTGATGCCCTTGAATTCGTCGATGTCGATGTAGAGCAGTGCGAATCGGTCGCCGCCTATGGCCTTGCGAAGCTCGCGCTCGATCTGCTCGCGGAACAGCACCCGGTTCGGAAGATCGGTCAGCGCATCGTAATGCGCCAGATGCGCGATCTTCTCGTTGGCAAGCCGGCGCTCGGTAACGTCGTCGACCACGTTGATGATGTAATGCGCCTGGCCCGCCGAGTTACGGATTCCGAGCCGTTTGGAGGTGACGTAGCGCGGGCCCATCCCCTGAGTTTCCCAGACGTGCTCGTCCTTGAACAGGCCGTCGGGAGATTGCAGCGTATTCTCTTCATCGGCCGCGATGATCTCGGCGGCAGCTTGCGGAAAGATGTCGGAGGCCGTCCTGCCGATGATCAGGTCGCGCGAAATGCCGAACTGGGCTTCCGCCACGCGGTTGACCAGAAGATAGCGCCGGTCGTGCACGTCCTTCACAGTGATCTGGGAGGGGATGTGATCGATGATCTGGCTGAGGAAGGCGTAGTTGCGGTCGCGCTCCTGCTCGAGGTTGCGCCGCTCGGTGATGTCTTCCATGGTGGCGACCCACCCGCCATCCGCAAGCGGCTTTCTCACCGTCAAGAATGTGCGCCCGTCGGCGCATTGGATGACGCTTTGGCCCGCCTGGCCGCGCGCGATGTTCTGCACGACCGATTGGCAGAACTCATCGATGTCGCCATCGAACGAGCCGCGATCCTTGCGATGCTGCATCAGGTCGCGAAGATGACAGCCGGGCTTGACCACGTCGGCCGACAGGTTGTGCATGTCGATGTAGCGCTCGTTGAAGGTGACGAGGCGAGCCGTGGCGTCGAACGTCGCAAGACCCTGAATCATGTTGTTCAGGGCGGTATCGAGCCGGCCGCGTTCCGTTTCCAGCCGCTGCTGCGCTTCGCGGCTCTGCCGGGTGATCTGCCGGATGATCAGGAACAGGATCAGGGCGATCACCGCAGCGGACAACGTTGCCGCGATGAGCAGGAATCTGGTTTGCTCCTGCCAGTCGGCGAGTGCGGCGGCGACCGTGTTGGTCGCGACCACCACGCCCGAGTAATGCGCGAGCGGAGCCGCAGATCCCAGCCTGGCGGTCTGGTCGATTGGACTTTGCACGCGCAGCGTCTGCGCGCTGCCGCTTTCCCGCACGCGCTGCAGCAGCGGCGCGTTCGAAAAATTCTGGCCGATCAGTGCGTCGACACGCGGATAGCGGGCCAGCAAAGTGCCGTCGGCATGAAACATCGAAATGGCGGCGCCGGTTCCGAGCGCGACGGAAGCGAAGAATTTTTCGTAATTGGCAGGGTTGATGCGCCGCGTCATCACGCCGAGGAAGATGCCGTCTTCGCCCTTCAATCGATGGGCAATGACGGAATTCAGGTTGCCCGTGAGATAGCTTCGAACCGACTCGGCCAGAATAGAGGGTGACCGCGAATCGAATTTGAAGCTCTTGAAATAGGCCCGCTCGGAGATGTTGAGCTTGGGCGCGGGCAGCGGCCGCGACCAGTTGATCATATCCCCATTGGAATCGAAGATCGAGATGTCGCCGAGGTATGACAGGACGCCCGCCTTCGATCTCATGATCTCGTGCGCTTCCGCGCTCGCGACGCGTTGTCGGAACTCCTTCTCCGAGCCGATGCCGGAAATCTGCAGTCGGGAGATCACGTCGTCGGCGAGCGTGTCGGAGTCCTCGAACTGCTGGTCGAAATGGCGGGCGAGCAGACGAACGGTGTTCTCCAGCTCGCGCTCGCTGTTGACGAGCGCGCGCTCACGGAACTCGCCGGCCATCATGATGGTACCGACGAAAATCGCAGCGACCAGCAAGCCGCCGCAAAGGGTCAGCCACAACACCGGGCCCCGGATCGTTGCGGTAACGTGCCGTCCGGCGGCCGCGGTCCGGGCCTTCATGCCTCGCAGATGGTGAAACAGATCGCGCATTCTCCCTTCTCCCGGGAACATGCGTACGATGCGCGCATCTCATAAGCCGTTAGGAAATCCGGTTACCTAAGCCTTAATCGAGTGTTCTTCGGGCGCAATCGCGGGGTCTAGAGCCTTTTCGGTTCTGATTGAATCAGAACCGGGCTCTAGGTTTTTGTCTTGACGCGTTTTCTTGACGCGAACCGGTGTCCACTTCGCTGGAAAACGCTCTAACGGCGATAGCCGCCGGCGCGCGAATAGGTGGGGCGGTTTTCCTGTGCCGGCCGGCTGGCCTGGCTGGCGCGCGCCTCGCTGGCGCGCGGGGTCGTCAGCTTGAGGTCCTCCAGGAAGATCGGCTTTGAGAAGTAATAACCCTGGGCGTAGCGGATCTTGGTCGCTGCCTGCAGATAGGCCAGTTCCTCGAAAGTCTCGAGCCCTTCGGCGATCACGGTCATGCCGAGCGCTTCGCTCAAGGATTCGATTGCCCGCAAGATGCCTTGGCTGCGCGGACGCTTATGGATATCGGTGATGAAGGAGCGGTCGATCTTGATCTCGTCGGCGGTAATGTCGGCCAACGCCGACAGCGACGAATAGCCGATGCCGAAATCGTCGATCGAGATCTTGACGCCGAGCTTGCGGAAGATCGGCAGGATCTCGTCCTGGAAGTGCGTCTTGGTCACGAAGGCGTCTTCCGTCACCTCGATCATGAAGCGCTTTGGAAATCCGGTGGCTTCGATCGCCTGGGCGAACGAGCGCATGAATTCGAGATTGCCGGCCTGTTTGGCCGCGACGTTCATGCTGATCGTGGTGTCGGGGCCGAAGTTCTCGTTGATCAGGTCGATCGATTTGACGATCTCGGCCAGCACCAGGTGAGTCAGTTCGTCGATCAAGCCGAGTTCGGTGGCAAGATTGATGAAGGTGCTGGGGGCTTGAATCACCCCCTCGTCGTCGCGCAGTCGCACCAGCGCCTCGACGCCCATGAGCTCCTGGGTCCGGATGTCGACCTTGGGCTGGAAAGCGCAGCAAAAGCGTTTTTCCAGGATCGCCACCCGCAGCGCCTGCTCGACTTTCATCCGCGCCAGGGCTTCGCGTTCCATGCTGGCGTCGAAGAACGCGGCGGCGCCCTTGCTGCCGTTCTTGACGCGGTACATCGCGATATCGGCGTTCTGACGCAACTCCTCATAGCTGCGCCCGTGCTCGGGGTAGAGGCTGACGCCTATCGAGGTCGAGGCGAAGATTTCAGATTGGTCGATGAAGAACGGCGCTTTCAGCCGCTGCAGGATGAAGCGGATGAATTCGGCGACCTCGCTCTCGCTCTGAACCGGGTTGAGCAGCAACACGAACTCGTCGCCGCTGATCCGCGACAGAATATCGGAATCGCGCAAATCAAGTCCCACCCGCTTGGCGATCTCCGCCAGCAGCGCGTCGCCGACCGAATGTCCGTAGTAGTCGTTGATGTGCTTGAAATTATCGACGTCGAGAAAGGCCAATGCAAAAAGGCCCTGTCCGTTGTCGTACTTCAAGAGACTGTTGACGCGATGTTCGATCACGCGCCGCGTCGGCAGCCCGGTCAGTTCGTCGTAGTAGGCGGAGCGGAACAGATGTTCCTCGAACGCCTTCTGTTCGGAAATGTCGGTCGAGCTCGAGATCAGCAGATTGCGCTCGGCGATCCGAACCGGCCGATGCGAGGTCAGGAATACCTGCTTGGTTTGGCTTCCGGCAATGGATTCTTCCAGCACCGCCGGGCGACCGGAACGCAGCAATTCGAGGCAGGTTTCGCGGCGATCGTTCAGGTGCGAGGCCTCCGGTGCGGCGGTGGCCATCTGCAGCGCGGCCGCCGCGGCGTCGTTCACCAGCACGAACTCACCGCTCTCGTCCTGAACTGTCACGCCAGTCGGAAGCAGCCTGATGATGTCTCTCAGGATGTTCAGTTCGGATTCGAGTGCGCTTTCGTTGACGGCCTGCGTCGCCGGCGCCGGAAAGTCGTGCTTGTAGGGACCCTGCATGCCGCGGAGCTTGGCAAAGTCCCTTGTAGTATTGGTTAAGCGGACTTCTGAAAAGCCGCAACAACCGTAGGAGTCAGCGATTCCGAACGGCCCCGGGCTCGATCGTCATTAACAGAGTGTCAACGCGAAGCGAGAGGGTCACTCAAAGCGGCAGAGATCTGTTTCGAGAAAAGATGCTTCAGAACGAGAATAGCGGGCGCTGTCGTGCCTAGCTCGCCGGGATCTTGCATTGCATCGTGCAATGCACGCCGGTCTTCAGGAAGCTGATCTCGGTCTTGCCGTCGAACGCGCGCAGTGCCGCTTGCAACAGCTTGGTGCCGAAGCCCGGCGGGCCGACGCTTTCGATCACGGGACCTTCGGTTTCATCCCAGGTGAGGTTGAGGCGATCGTCCGACACCGACCACGACACTTGCAGCAGCCCGCGGGCCGAAGAAAATGCGCCGTACTTGCCCGCATTGGTGGCCAGCTCGTGGAAGATCAGCGCCAGGCTGACCGCCAGTTTGGCCGGCAGAAACAGGGCATCGCCGTTCAAATTGAACCGGACGTGGCCGTAGGGCCCGAGCTCGGAACGCAGCATGTCCTTGATGTCGCAACCGCTGCCGTCCAGCCGCGCGATCAAATCGTCGGTCGCCGATAGTGCGCGGAGGCGGTGGTCGATGCTGCTCCAGATCTGCGGCTGGTCCTGCAGGACCTGGTGCAGCACAGCGTGGATCGTTGACGTCTTGTTCTTGAGCCGGTGCTGCAACTCCTCGACCAGGAGCTTGCGATATTCCTCTTCCTGGGCAAGCCGCTTGGAATCCTCACGTTGTTTAGCAACAATCCTCCGGTAATGCTCAACGCCCCAGATGGCGAAACCGCAAACAGCCCAGAACATCACTAGCAGCGCAAACCGTGCGGAATCGGCCGTGGCACTGCCGAAATTGACGAGGACGCCGAGCGCGCCTCCCGCGATTGCCGTGGCGATCCCGATCCGGGCACCGCCGACGGCGGCGGCCAGGAACACGGCTGGAAAATAAGGCGTGAAGAATACGTCCGGACGAATCTGGGCGACACCCCACCGGGCGATCGTCGACAAGACGAGACAGCCGGTCGCGAACACCGTGCTGGAAAGCAGGGAGGGCTGGGAGATTCCCTGCCAGCCGTTCCTGAGCTCGTCGATCAACTTCTTCATCAGGACTGTCACTTCACGTGATCAGCGCATCCAAAATATGGCCGATCACGCCGAAAATCGGGGATTTCGTGGCGACCAAGGCAGCAAAGCCAGCCGAGCGCCGGGTGGTCGCGATGGAACAAGCTCGCTTGCCTTGTCCGCGAGGGGCGGGAATATTGCTGTGAACGAATTTGACGGGGGTAACAACATGGGACGGCTGGACGGCAAGGTAGCGGTGATCACCGGCGCCACGAGCGGCATCGGGTTGCATAGCGCGGAGCTATTCGTCGCCGAGGGCGCAAAAATCGTCATCGCCGGGCGGCGCGTGCCGGAGGGCGAGGCGCTGGCCAATAAGCTCGGCGCCAACTGCATCTTCCGCCAGACCGACGTCACGGTGGAAGAACAGATGAGCGCGCTGATCGGGCTTGCGGTGGAGAAATTCGGCCGCATCGATTGCCTATTCAACAATGCCGGCGGCCCGGCGCAGACCGGCGGCATCGAAGGCCTCGAAGTCGAGCGGTTTGACGCCGCAATGGCGACGCTGGTGCGCAGCGTGATGCTCGGCATGAAGCATGCGGCGCCGCATATGCGTAAGCAAGGTTCCGGCAGCATCATCAACAACGGCAGCATTGCCGGCCGCCTCGCCGGCTTTTCGTCGTCGATGGTCTATAGCGCGGCGAAGGCCGCCGTCATCCATCTTACCAAATGCGTGGCGATGGAACTCGGCGAAGCCAACATCCGCGTCAATTCGATTTCGCCCGGCGCGATCGCCACCGGCATTTTCGGCAAAGCGCTCGGCCTGCCGGTGGAGGCCGCCGAAAAGACCTCGGCCGTGATGCGCGAGGTCTACAAGGCCGCGCAGCCGATCCCGCGCGCCGGTCTGCCCGAGGATATCGCGCACGCCGCGGTGTTTCTGGCCAGCGACGAATCCTCCTTCATCAACGGCCACGATCTGGTAGTCGACGGCGCCATGACCGGCGGCCGCAATTGGAGCCAGCAGCAGCAGGGCTATGTCACGCTGAAGAAGGCGTTCGATCAGGGCGCGGGGTAGCCGTCATTGCGAGCGAAGCGAAGCAATCCATGGTGCCGCATACCGAGCAATGGATTGCTTCGTCGCTTCGCTCCTCGCAATGATGGGGTGGACGGCCCCCGAACGGCATCGATGTGCCAGACTGGCGATGCTGAGTCGAACCAGACAAGGGGACCGTCCATGACGAAGATTAGCACGATTGGGTTGGATCTGGCTAAGAACGTGTTTCAGGTTCACGGGATTGATGCATCGGGAAGGGTTGTGCTGAGGCGGCAGCTCAGGCGGGCTGCCGTAGAGAAGTTCTTTGCGGGGTTGCCACCGTGCCTGGTTGGCATGGAGGCTTGCGGGAGCGCACATCATTGGGCCCGGGTGATCAGGCGCTATGGCCATGAGGTGCGACTGATGCCGCCGGCCTATGTGAAGCCCTACGTCAAGCGCAACAAGAACGACGGCCGGGATGCGGAAGGTGTCTGCGAGGCAGTGGGCCGGCCGACGATGCGCTTTGTTCCGGTGAAGAGCGTCGAGCAACAGGCCACGCTGGCGGTTCATGGCACACGTGCCTTGCTGGTTCGCCAGCGGACGATGGTGGCAAACGCCTTGCGGGCAGCGCTGAGCGAGCTCGGGATCGTGGCCGCGCAAGGACATCAGGGGCTGTGTGAGCTGATGGCCAAGCTTGAGGAGCCGAGCGAAGAGATTCCGGAGATGATGCGATGTGCTCTGTTGATGCTGGCGCAGCACTGGCAGGCGCTCAATGCCGATGAACGCGTGCTTGAACGGCAGATCGCGAAGGCTGCCAGATGCGATCGGGACGCGCGCCGGCTGATGGAAGTCCCAGGCGTCGGCCCGATCATCGCCAGTACGGTGTTGGCCAAAGTGCCCGATGCGAAGGTGTTTCGCTCCGGTCGGGACTTCGCCGCCTGGATCGGGCTCACCGGCAAGGACCACGGTACTGGCGGCAAGCATCGCCCAGGGCGTATCTCCAAACAGGGAGATCGTATGTTGCGCGCGCTGCTGATCAGCGGAGCCAGCGCCCATCTGCGGCAGCAAAAGAGGCGCGGCGTCAGCGACCCGTGGCTGCGCGATCTTTTGGCGCGGCGGCCTTACAAGGTCGCCATGGTGGCGTTCGCCGCTAAAGCCGCGCGCATCCTCTGGGCCATGCTGAGCAAAGGAGAAGTTTACCGAGACCGCGCGAGCGCGCCGGCTGCTGCCTAGTTGAAGGGCGACAGCCGCCGCGCTCGCGCTCATCCCTATCGGAAGGGCAATTAAGGTGTGATGGCAAATGGTCAGGAAACCAGGATCGAAACACTCCGACACGTCATCGCGCGTCACAGCGCGCCGCAATGATTGGAATTCGATCCGCGATCTCCATCAGGGCCCGCGGTCAATGGCCGCTTCTCGAGGCCGTATACATGACCGCTCCCCGATCCATTGCCGAAGCACCAAAAAGCCCTTGCCGAGAGGGGGCCGTCCATACATGACGGTTGGATTGGAGCAAGGAGACGCAAATGTCTACAACATTCCACCTATCACCATCGGCGAACGGCCGCCCACTCTATCTCGCCATCATCGCCGGGCTCGCCTGTGCCTTCGTCATCGGCAAGACGCTGCCGTCGACCATGGACGCAGTTTCAGCGATCATCGAGCCGCTCTGCGCCAATAGCGTGACCGGTTCAACTCAGGATGCCGTCGAGCCGATCAGCTCGCACGCCTTGCCGAACGTGCCGGGCAAGCGCGTCACGATCGTGCGCGTGTTCTACGGCCCGGGCGGCTTTACCCCCGCGCACCGGCATGCCGGCTCCGTCACCGCTTACATTACCAAGGGCGAGATCCGCTCGCAGCTTGCCGGCGGTCCCGTCGAGACGTTTGGGGTCGGTCAGTCGTTCTTCGAGCCGCCCGGCTCAACCCATCTCGTCTCGGCCAATGCCAGCCTGACCGAGCCTGCGGAACTGATTGCGGTGTTCGTGGCCGACGAAGGCGCACAACTCACGACGCTGGTGAAATGAAGCTCGCAAGCCGGGAATCGCGGGCAAAGCGAAGCGTGCCCACCATTCCAAACCGCGATCGGGGAGAGATGGTGGGCACGCTGCGCTTTGCCTACCCTACGGACTGAGCCTCACACCGGCTTCACCACGACGCGCAGCCCGTCCCGCGGCTTCGGGATCGGCCACATCTGCCAGTCGGCCTTGTAGCCGGGCTCCAGCGACACCTCGAGATTTTGCAGGAAATGCCGCGCGAAGCACTTCGCCTGCATGTAGGCGAAGTGCAGGCCGAGGCACATATGCGCACCGCCGCCATAAGGCACCCAGGCGAAGCGGTGGCGGGTGCGTTGCGCTTCGTCGGAGAAACGCATCGGATCGAACTTGTCCGGATCGGGCCAGATCTCCGGCATATGGTGCGTGAACAGCGGGTTGACGCCGACCAGCGTGCCGGCGGGAATGTCGTACCCCCTAAACGAAAAGTCGCGCACCGCGCGGCGCGGCATCGACGGCACCGGCGGCTTCAGCCGGAGCGCTTCCTTGAACGCCATTTCCGACAGCGGCATCTTGTCGAGATTATCGATGCTGGAGGGATCGTTGGCCTCGATGCCGACGCCTTTGACTTCCTCGCGCAACTGCTGCTGCCATTCGGGGTGGGCGGCAAGCTCGCCGACGAAGGAGGTCAGCGACGATGTCAGCGTGTCATGCGCCGCCATCATCAGAAAACTCATGTGGTCGATGACGTCCTGGGTCGACAGCAGCGCGCCGTCCTCGTGCGTCGCCTGGCATAGCTGCGAGAACAGGTCATCGCCGCCGCCACGCGCGCGGCGGATCGGAATCTGCTCGGCGAAGTAGGCAACGATCCGCTTGCGGCCCGCAACGCCGCGGCCCATCTGCGTGAACGGCAGCGGCCGCCGGATCGGCGCCACGGCTGCGGCCACCATGTCGATGAAGGCGCGGGTGATCTCGTCGACCTCAGGCCCGATATCGGCACCGAGGAACGACGTCGCCGCCAGGTCGAGCGTGAGCTGCTTCATCGCCGGATACACCAGCATCTCGCCGGGCTGCGCCTTCCACTGCTTGACCCGCGCGGCAATGCCGCGGTCGAGATCGACGAGGTAGGACTTCATCGGCCCCGACTTGAAGGCGACCGACAGCGCGCGGCGGTGCAGGCGGTGCTCTTCGAAATCCAGCAGCATTAGCCCGCGCGGAAACAACAGGCCGAGGATCGGTCCCCAGCCATGGGTGGAGGAGAACAGGCGTGCCTGGTCGAACAGCACGAGCTCGTTGGCTTCAGGCCCGAGCATCGTCACGCTGGTCTCGCCGAACAGACGGGTGCGGTAGATCAGACCGTATTTGGCGGCCGACTTCTCAATCTGTCCCTTGGGGTCGGCCAGCACCGCCAGCGTGTTGCCGATGAACGGCCAACCCTCGTGACCGGGAATGTGCCGTAACGCCTTGGGGTTCGGCGGCACCGGGATATTGACGGGGGAAGCCACACTCTGCATCGACATGGCAATTGCTCCGGTTGAGCCTCGGATTGCGAGTATTATCCACCGTGTTGGCGGCCTTGTCGCGGCCTTAAATAGCGACGATTGCGGGCTCGGGGCTAGCCGAGGCAGGTAAATAGCCCTTCGTTTCGATGCGGCAAAGCGCGCCTGCCGGCCACAGGGGCCACCGCTCAGGAACTTTGCGGCACGTGGTGTGCTCCCATCAGCTGGGCAACGCTGCTAAACCCGTCATTGCGAGGAGCCAACGGGTCCGGCCTTCGGCCGGCCCGATGATAAACTCCGCGACGAAGCAATCCATGTCCCCGCTTGTGGCACAATGGATTGCTTCGCGGAGCCTGTCATCGGGCGCGCATACGCGCGACCCGGTGGCTCGCAATGACGGGGAGAGATCTCCACGCCCCTCACAAAGCCCATCACGCCTTCCGTTTCGCGGCTTCCTTCTGCAGATCCGGCGCGTTGATTGTCGGGATCGCCACCCGGCCGGGACCGGTATGGGCAAGCGCTGCCGCGGCCTTTTCGTTCTCCATGATCTTGGCCATCACGGCTTGGCCCGCGCGCTCGAACACCGCGCGGTTCTCGATCAGGAATTTTTGCGACTCGCGCAGTTTTGCGACATAGCCGTTGATCTCCGGAATCACGTAGCGCGCGACCATGTCCCAGCTTCGGCGGGTATTTTCCGGGTTGGCCCAGTCGTGCACGAATCCGATGATGGCGCCGACGCCGCCCGAGACCTGCATCAAATTCTTGATGGTTTTTACGAGATCATCCGGCGTGCCGATGGTGGAGGCGGCATTTTCGCCGCCGGCGGTTTTCTCGATCGCATCCTCGGGCGAGGTGAACGGCTCCAGCCCCGGCCGCTGCAACGTGCGGACGTTATATTCGTTGTGCCAGCGCATCAGGCCGGCGCCGGCCTCGCGCTGTGCCTGTTCGCGGGTCTCGGCGATGTGCCAGCTTAGCAGCACGCGCCAATCCGAACGGCTCACGGTGGTGCCGGCCTTCTTGGCGGCATCCTCGGCAAAGCCCCATTGCGTCGGCAGCGCCATCAGGCCCTGCGTTGACATCGAGCCAAGCGAGATGATGCCGATGCCGTATTTGCCGGCAAGCGTCATGCCCGACGGCGAAATCTGCGACGCCACCACGAACGGCATGTCTTCCTGCAGCGGCAGCAATTGCAGCGCGCCGTCCTGCATGGTGAACCAGTCGCTCTTGGCGGTGACGCGCTCGCCCCTAAACAGGCGGCGGATGATCGCGATCGCCTCGTCCTGGCGGTCGCGCTGCGTCATCGGATCGATGCCGAGCGTGTGCGCGTCGGAGGCGAGCGCGCCCGGACCGGAGCCGAAGATGGCGCGGCCGCCGGTCATCCAGTCGAGTTGCACCATACGCTGAGCGACGTTGTAGGGGTGGTGATAGGGCAGCGAGATCACGCCGGTGCCGAGCTTGATGCGCTTGGTGCGCTCGCCGGCGGCTGCCAGAAACATTTCCGGCGAGGCGATCATCTCCCAGCCCGAGGAATGGTGCTCGCCGCACCAGAATTCGTCGAAGCCGAGCGCATCGATCTGCTCGACAAAATCGAGGTCGCGGCGGAATTGCAGCAGCGGATGCTCGCCGATCGGATGATGCGGGGCGAGAAAAGCTCCGAATTTCAGGCGTGCCATACGTATTCCTCTCCGGATTTATTGTTCTTTGGAACAGCTTAGGTCCCAAACTACGGCGAGGGAAAGGGCAAGGCAATCCTCGAAGCCGGGCGGCCAGCGCATGGTTGTCGCGCAAAGGCAGGCGACATGCCGCAGCCCGGAATTCATGGGCGATGCTCTTCCTCTTATGGTTCGGTTGCTTTCGGTGCGCGCGGCGCGGCGTCGCAAGCAACGTCAGAACGGAGCGCGCGAGAGACTGACGCTCCAGGTCTCCTTTGCCGTCGACAGCGTGATCAGCGTTTCGGTTCGCTCCACGCCGTCGACCGCCTTGATCGTTTCGGTGAGAAATTTTTCGAGATCGCGCGTGGTGCCGACGCGAACATAATTCCAGGCGCTGGTAATGTGGTGGCATTTCAGCACGTCCGGTGACGATTTCACCCCTTCGGGCTGCTCCAGTTCACATCCGCCCACTCGGCGCGGCCGGCGCTGCTTGCGGCGGTCGCGCTGTTTGCGTTGTCGATCATCGCCTGCGCCGCATTCCTGACATGGATGCGCCGGATCACAGGATGACAAATTAACGTCAACTGCCAAAATTTGATTGTGGGGAATGACAGTGCACGGTCTTTTTAGTTTGCGGTGCAGCAACTATCTGTTCTGAGTAGCGTTCATAGGAACGACTCGCCCCAGGAGCTGCAATTGTCTCTCGCCAAGAACGTCGAATTCCTGCGCCATTTTCCGAAGCTGAACGGCTTCAATGGCTTGGGAATCTATGGCCGAAGCACGTCGCCCGGGGCCGGCAGTCCGCTCGCCGAAATCAACGGATTCGGCACAAACCCAGGCGCGCTCAAAATGTTCGCGTTCGTGCCGGAGCAATTGTTGCCCGCGCGCGCCCTTGTCGTCGTGCTGCATGGCTGCGGCCAGACCGCGGCCGGTTACGATTTCGGCACCGGCTGGTCGACGCTCGCCAAACGCTATGGGTTTGCGTTGCTGATGCCCGAGCAGCAGGCGTCGAACAATGCCAACACCTGCTTCAACTGGTTTAATCCGAGCGACATCGCGCGCGGCCGCGGCGAGGCCGCTTCGATCCGGCAGATGGTCGCGCGGATGGTCGCCGATCACAAACTCGATCCGCGCCGCATCTTCATCACCGGGCTTTCCGCCGGCGGTGCGATGACCTCGGTGATGCTGGCGGCCTATCCGGAAGTGTTTGCGGGCGGTGCCATCATCGCCGGTCTCCCCTACGGTATCGCCAGCAATGTCCGCGAAGCGCTTGGCGGCATGATGCAGTCGACGTCGCGCCCCGCCGGCAAGCTGGGCGATCTCGTGCGCAAGGCCTCCAAGCACAGGGGACCATGGCCGAAAGTATCGGTATGGCACGGCAGCGCCGACCGCACCGTTAACCCGGGCAACGCCAATGAGATCGTCAAGCAGTGGCTCGACGTCCACGGTCTGCCGGCCGCACCGATGTCGATAGGGGAGATTGACGGCCACCCGCGCGAAGTCTGGTGGAATGAAGACGGCGAAACCGTCGTGGAGTCCTACACCATCACCGATATGGCCCACGGTACGCCGCTGGGGCTTGCCGGCAATGACGAGCGCTACGGCGCGGAAGGTGCGTTCTTGATCGAGGCGGGAATTTCCTCGTCGTATCACATCGCAAATTTTTTCGGCCTGACCGAGCGCATCAGTCCTGCGAGCGAAGCGGCCAGGCCGGCGCAGGCGCCGAAGATCGTTCGGTCGGCTGCCACGGAGTCCCTGCAGTCGTCCGATATCGCCGCGAGACTCTGGTCGAGGACCCACAAGCCGGTTCGCGAACACAAGCCGGCGCCGCGCGAACCGAAGCGCCGCGGCATCGATGTCAGCAGCGTCATCACCCGCGCGCTAACGGCCGCAGGCTTGATGAAGTAGCCGGACATCACAGCGTCAGCCGGATAATTTCAGCTCACATCTCGTCGGTAAGGAACGGATTGGTCAGCCGCTCCTGACCGAGGCTGGAGCCGGCGCCATGGCCGCAGATGAAGCCGACGTCGTCGCCGAGCGGCAACAGCTTTTGCTTGATCGAATTGATCAGCGTGGCGTGGCTGCCGCCGGGCAGGTCGGTACGCCCGACCGAGCCGTTGAAGACCACGTCGCCGACATGGGCGAAGCGCAATTCCTTGTTGAAGAACACGACGCTGCCCGGTGAGTGGCCGGGGCAATGCAGGATGTCGAAGGCAAGCTCGCCGATCGAGACCTGATCGCCTTCGTCGAGCCAGCGGTCGGGCCCGAAATTACGCACCCCGGTGATGCCGAAGCGCTCGCCGCTCGAGACGACGTTGTCGAGCAGGAATTTGTCGGCGATATGCGGTCCTTCGATCTTGACCTGCAGCGCGTCGCGCAAGTCGGCGGCGCCGCCGACATGATCGATATGGCCGTGGGTCAGCCAAATCTTCTCGACCGTGACGCCGGTCTGCTTGATCGCCTCCAGAATTTTGGGAACGTCCCCGCCGGGATCGATCACCACGGCCTTCTTGGAAGGCTCGTGCCAGATGATGGTGCAGTTCTGCTCGAACAGCGTCACCGGCACGATCATCGCGCCGGCTTTCGCCTGGGTCTCGGTTTTGTCATCCATGGCAGGCACCATATTCTACCTTGAAAAGGGGTCAACACGGGCGGGAACCGATAGGTGATCGGTTTCAGTCCGTGATACGGTTTGCACGGAAGGACATCTAGTGGCGAAAGACGGAAATCGCATCAGCGCCGATCGTGATTTCGGCCGGGATGCGCAAGTCATCAATCAAGCCTCCAAATCGCCGCTCGGCGGGACCCGAACGACGGCCCGGGCGTTTTTTGTCAGCGATCGCCTCAATACGTCGGGCCTCGAGCGCGGCGACGTGCTGGCAACGACGCCGCTGGCGTTTCGCGTCAATGAAAACGGTGTCGTCGTCCTGTTTCGTTATGGCGTGGTGGTCCTGATCGGGCTGAATGCGCTGGAAGAGGAGGAATTCCTTCGCGGCCTGGATCACCGCATGACAGGGAAGTTTGCGCGGCGCGACGAGGAAATCGCAATCATCGAGCTCTCGCCCGATAAGGAGGATCAGATTCCACCCGGCGGGCCGATCTGCCTGCAAAGCCTGTCGCCTGACCGGCTGATCCTGATCTGCGAGGCCCTGGCGAAGAGCGTCGTCCTGGCCCGGCATGAACGCGAGGTTGCCAGCGTATTTGACACGACCGAACCGTTCGCTCGGGAACTGGCGCTGAGCGGGCGTATGCGTGGCAGCCGTCGCTCGATCCTGAAAAATATCGGCAGCGCGCTTCTGGTACGGCATCGGGTGTCGGGGCCGGTCGAGGTGGAAGAGAAACCCGACGTGCTCTGGGACAAGCCGCATCTGGAGCGGCTGTATGCCCGGCTGGAGGACGAGTACGAACTCAAGGAGCGCGCGGAGTCGCTGAACGGCAAACTCGCCGTAATCGCCGAGAGCGCGCAGGTGTTGACCGATATCATCGACACGCGTCGCTCGCTTCGGCTCGAAGTGATTATCGTGCTCCTGATCCTGTTCGAGGTTCTGGTGACGATCTATCAGCTTGCCATGGGCCGGCACCCCTGAGCGGAGGTCGTCATTCCGGAATGGTCCGCAGGACCAGACCTCAGGTGTGCAGTTGCACACTGGGGAATCTCGAGATTCTCAGATGCGCAATTGCGCACCATAGTTCGATGCTTCGCATCGCCCCGGAATGACGGATAGGTGATACTCACCGCTTGATCTGCGCGGTGCGCTGAAGTCGAAACAAGGCGGGCGGGGGGACAAATTTGCGGCCGGCTCGGCGAGCAGACCGCCTGTCGGACGGCCCGGAATCGGCTAAGGTTCGAGCGCCATGGAATCACCCGCCCGCCAGATCAGCCTCGTGCCCGCGCCGGACCGCCGTCAGTCGGAGACGGCGCTGGCGATCGCGCGCGGCACCGCGCGGCTGTTGCGGTCGCTCGGCTTTTCCTGCATCAGCGAGCTGCCGCTGCCGTCTGGCCGGCGTGCCGATCTGGTGGCCCTCAACCAGAGGGGCGAGATCTGGATCGTCGAGATCAAATCGTCGGTGGAAGATCTGCGCGCCGATCAGAAATGGCAGGATTACCGGATGCATTGCGACCGGCTGTTCTTTGCCTTCACGCAAGACCTTCCTTGCGAGATTTTCCCTGAAGATACCGGCCTCATCATCGCCGACGCCTATGGCGCCCATCTGCATTGTGAGGCGCCCGAGCATCGCCTGCCCGCGGCGACGCGCAAATCGATGACGGTGCGCTTTGCGATGGCCGCAGCGCAGCGGATCAACCGATTGATCGATCCGCAAGGGCATGGTGAATTTTGAAGATGAAATCGTAGCCCGGATGAAGCGAAGCGAAATCCGGGAACGATCTCGCAATCGGATGAACTGCCCCGGATCGCGCGGAGCCTGTCATCGGGCGCGCATTCGCGCGACCCGTTGGCTCCATCCGGGCTACAAGAAACTCACCGCGGCGCGCGTTTCGCCAGAATACGCTGCAATGTGCGGCGATGCATGTTGAGGCGCCGCGCGGTTTCGGAGACGTTGCGGTTGCACATCTCATAGATGCGCTGGATGTGTTCCCAGCGCACGCGATCCGCCGACATCGGATTGGACGGCAGCTCGGACTTTTCAGTGCCACTGGCGAGCAGCGCCGCGACCACGTCATCGGCATCCGCAGGCTTCGAGAGATAGTCCACCGCGCCCATCTTCACGGCCGTAACAGCGGTGGCGATATTGCCGTAGCCGGTCAGCACGATGGTGCGCGCGTCGGGGCGCTTGCGCTTGAGCGCCGACACGACGTCGAGCCCATTGCCGTCGCCGAGCCGCAGGTCCACGACAGCAAAGGCCGGTGCGGACTTGTTGATCTGCGCCAGCCCGTCGGACACGGTGTCGCAGGAGGTCACCGCGAAACCGCGGGTTTCCATGGCGCGCGACAGGCGCTCCAGAAACGGCTTGTCGTCCTCGACGATCAGCAGCGAGCGGTCGGCGAGATCGTTCAGTTCGGCAATGGCGTTCAAGGCAAGGTATCCCCGGTTGCGGATGCGAAGCACTTATAGACCATATGGCGCGGTAATTTTGCACTGCCAAGGCCCCAAGGGGCCGAGCAGCCCCGGTTTCCTCAATCCTTAACGCCTTTTAATCCGCTGGCCCGGCAGCATTTTCCTCGGCCTCGAAGCGGACGCGCGGCCACGCGATCCGCACCACGGCGCCGTGCTCGGGAAAGGTCCGGTTGGAGAACGAAACCTTCGCGCCGGTGCGTTCCAGGAGCGTTCGGGCGATAAATACGCCAAGGCCGAGGCCGGCGCGTTCGCGGTTGGTTTCGTCGGCGCTGCGACGCCTTGATAAATAGGGCTCGCCGATCCGTTTCAGCATGTCGGGCGCGATGCCGGGGCCGTCATCGGAGATGACGATTTCGACTGTATCCGCGTTCCACCAGGCGTTAACCTCCACCGTTGTCCGCGCGAAATCGACGGCGTTCTCCAGGATGTTGCCGACGCCATACAGAATCGCCGGGTTCCGGGCGCCAACAGGCTCCCGGGTGGCTGCGACAGCAAGCCGCACCCTGATCGTGACGCCAAAATCGCGGTGCGGCGCCACCACTTCCTCGATCAGCGTAGACAGCGGCATAAGATCGAACGGCGCCCCCGATGAGGAAAGCTGGGTGATCTTGGCGAGGATGTCGCGGCAGCGCTGCGCCTGCTCGCGCAGAGTCTTCAGATCCGAGGCCAACTGGTCGTTGCCCTCGGCGGTCTTTTCCAGCTCTCGCGAAATCAGGAAGATCGTCGACAGCGGCGTGCCGAGTTCATGCGCGGCGGCCGCGGCCAGTCCGTCAAGTTGAGTCAGATGCTGCTCGCGCGTCAGCACCAGCTCGGTTGCGGCCAGCGCGTCCGAAAGTTTGCGCGCCTCCTCGGTGGCCTGGAACGCATAGAGACTGGTGACGCCGATCGCGAGCACGATCGAGAGCCAGACGCCGAACAGATAGATCGGCGGCAGCACCAGCGGGTCTTCGCTGTCCCAAGGCAGCGGCAGATGGAAGAATACCAGTGCCGAGGCGCAGGCGACCGCGAGCAGCCCGAGGCCAACCGTCATCCGGACCGGCAGCACCGTCGCCGAGATCAGGACGGGGCCGAGGAACAGAAATGAAAACGGGTTCTGCAAGCCTCCCGTCAGGAACAACAGCGCGGCCAATTCGACGATGTTGAGCGCGAGCAGCGCCGCCGCATAGACCGGTTCCAGCCGTTGCATCGGGTTGAAGGCAACCTGCAGTGCAAGATTGAGCAGCGCCGAGATGCCGACGACGGCCACGCAGGCAATGATGGGAAAGTCGAACTCCAGCCCGTGCGCCACGATGAAGATCGCGGTGAGTTGGCCGAGCGCCGCCAGCCAGCGCAGCCGCAGGATCGTATCGAGACTGACAAAGCGGTGCGGATGGCGGAAATCGGAGGCTGCAACGTCGGACATGACTGGAGTTTAGCCGCGCGTGCGTGTGATCACAAATTCACGCAGTCGTTCGGGTCCAGCACGGGCCTGCATGGTTCGAGACGCCGCTTTCGCGGCTCCTCACCATGAGGGGATAGTTTTACCCCTCATGGTGAGGAGCGCGGCGGAGCCGCGCGTCTCGAACCATGCAGGCCCCGCCCGCCGCCAAGCACCCCGAACCCTTGCGCTATCAGCCATGATGGCCCAATGAACAGGCCGTAATGGTCGATAGCGAGGCAGTCCCAGCGCAATCGCCCGCGGCCGGGCCGGAAAGCTCCGCCGCGATCGACGTCGCGCATCTGATAAAACTCTACAAGACCACCCGCGCCGTGGACGATATCTCATTCCGGATCGCGCGCGGCAGCGTAACCGGGCTGCTCGGCGGCAATGGCGCCGGCAAGACCACGACCATTGCCATGATCATGGGGCTGGTGCTGCCGACCTCGGGCCGCGTCCAGGTGTTGGGGCACGTGATGCCAGAGCAGAGCGCCGAGGTGCTCGGGCGGATAAATTTCGAGAGCCCGTATGTCGACATGCCGATGCGGCTCACGGTGCGGCAGAACCTTACCATTTTCGGCCGGCTCTATGCGGTGGAGAATCTCGCCGAGCGCATCGAGCAGCTCGCATCCGACCTCGACCTGAAGGATTTTCTCGATCGCGCCAACGGCAAGCTATCGGCCGGACAGAAGACCCGCGTCGCGTTGGCAAAGGCGCTGATCAACCAGCCGGAGCTGTTGTTGCTCGACGAGCCGACGGCCTCGCTCGATCCTGATACCGCCGACTGGGTGCGGCAGCATTTGCAGAACTATCGCAAGACGCATGATGCCACCATTCTGCTGGCCTCGCACAACATGCTGGAAGTGGAACGGCTGTGCGACCGCGTCATCATCATGAAGCGTGGCCGCATCGAGGATGACGACAGCCCCGACCAGATCATGGCGCGCTACAACCGCACCACGCTGGAAGACGTGTTCCTCGACGTAGCGCGCGGCCGGGTGGCGGAGACCGCGCCATGAGCGCTACCGCCACCCATCACGGGATTGCCGCGCACCGCATCCAGGCGATGGTGCTGCGCTACTGGTACCTCCTGATGTCGTCCTGGCCGCGGCTGTTGGAGCTGATCTACTGGCCGGCACTGCAGATCATCACCTGGGGCTTTCTGCAGAACTACATCGCGCAGAACGACAATTTCTTCGCCCGCGCCGGCGGCACGCTGATCGGCGCTGTCATCCTGTGGGACATCCTGTTCCGCGGGCAGCTTGGCTTTTCGATCTCGTTTCTTGAGGAAATGTGGGCGCGCAACCTCGGCAACCTCATGATGAGCCCGCTGAAGCCGATCGAGTTCCTGATCTCGCTGATGATCATGAGCCTGATCCGGCTCGCGATCGGCGTGATTCCGATGACGCTGCTGGCGCTGTTCTTTTTCGATTTCAATTTCTTCGCGATCGGGCTGCCGCTGATCGCGTTCTTCTGCAACCTGATCTTCACGAGCTGGTCGCTCGGCATCTTTGTTTCCGGCCTGGTGCTGCGCAACGGGCTCGGGGCCGAGAGCATCGTCTGGACGATGATGTTCGGCCTGATGCCGCTCGCCTGCGTCTACTATCCGGTCGCGGTGCTGCCCGCCTGGCTGCAATGGATTGCGTGGATGCTGCCGCCGACCTATGTCTTTGAAGGCATGCGCGCGCTCCTGATCGATCACGTATTCAGGAGCGACCTGATGGTCTGGTCGCTGGCCATTAACGGGGTGCTGTTTGCCGCCTCCTTTGCGATCTTCCTTGCCCTTTTGCGCAGTGCCAAACATCACGGATCTTTGCTCGGGGGTGGCGAATAAGTCACAGATTCCCGTGGTTTCCCGGGGCGTTTACGCACGTTAGCGGTTGGATAGGTCCGATCGGTGCATTGACGCAATATTACGCATTCTGCACTATGCTGCGGCGCAAACAGAAGGTCAGAAATAAAATGCCGATTGGTGAGTTTGGCGGCGCACCGCCGCTGGTGGCCGAAGGCAGTCCGGCGCTAACGACGCCGATGTACTGGATGTACGAAATAGGCCACGCGTCGCTCAATCCGGCGCGCGCGGTGACCGATGCCACCAAGATTCTGTTTCAAAATCCGCTTAATCCCTTTTCGCACACGCAGTTCGGCAAATCGATCGCCGCGGCATGCGAATTGTTCGAGCGCACCACCCGCCGTTACGGCAAGCCCGAATGGGGGCTCGACTTCACCGAGGTGAACGGCATCCGCACCCCGGTCGAGATCCGCTCGATCTGGGAAAAACCGTTCTGCCGACTGCTGCATTTCGATCGCAAGCTGACCCGGCCGCTGCGCGCACCGCATCCGCGTGTGCTGATCGTGGCGCCGATGTCCGGCCATTACGCGACGCTGCTGCGCGGTACGGTCGAGGCATTCCTGCCGACGCATGAAGTCTACATCACCGACTGGTCGGATGCGCGAATGGTTCCTCTCGCCGAGGGCCGCTTCGACCTCGACGATTACATCGATTACATCATCGAGATGCTGCAGGTACTGGGCGGCAACATGCACGTGATCGCGGTGTGCCAGCCTTCGGTGCCGGTGGTGGCGGCGGTTTCCATGATGGAAGCCGCGCGCGATCCCTTCGTACCGCTGTCGATGACCTTGATGGGCGGCCCGATCGATACCCGCCGCAATCCTACTTCAGTGAACAACCTCGCCGAACAGCGCGGCATCGAATGGTTCCGTAACCACGTCATCACGAAGGTGCCGTTCCCGCATCCCGGGGTGATGCGCGACGTCTATCCGGGCTTTTTGCAGCTCTCGGGCTTCATCACCATGAACCTCGACCGCCACACCGACGCGCACAAGGCGCTGTTCAACAACCTGGTGAAGGGCGACGGCGATATGGTCGAGAAGCACCGCGAGTTCTATGACGAGTACCTCGCGGTGATGGATCTAACGGCGGAGTATTACCTGCAAACCGTCGATCTCGTGTTCGTCAAGCACGCGCTGCCCAAGGGCGAGATGACCCACCGTGGCAAGCCGGTCGATCCGTCAAAGATCCGCCGCGTGGCGCTGATGACGGTAGAAGGCGAGAACGACGACATCTCCGGGCTCGGCCAGACCGAAGCGACACACGCTTTGTGCCCCCATATTCCCGATCATCGCCGCGTGCATTACGTGCAAAAGGGCGTCGGACATTACGGCGTGTTCAACGGATCGCGATTCCGTTCCGAAATCGTGCCGCGCATCTCCGATTTCATGATGTCGACGGCCAATACCAACATGTCAGCGGCTACTACCAAGCCAACATTGGTCCGTGCAGCCGAATAGAGCCAAGGCGGCATCGATTTTCGTGCCGCCCATAAGTTGCTGACAAGATTCAAACATTCCGGATTCCGCTCGAATCAAGGGGTGAGTTCAGACTCACTCCTTGACGTCGTTTTTCAGTCCCGGTTCCAGCCGAAATTTGCGGTTCCAGACCCATCCCCTAGGGGCCATTTGGCGCCCGACCCCTGTATATTGGGCAAATGATTTGTTTTTGCGTCGAGCGATTTAGATGCGATTTCCCTGGCGGCGGATATGGCAGAATCCGGGCGAACTCCTGCTCCCCGGACTCCAAGAAATGGCTACTCGCGCCCTCCTTTATCGGCGGCCCGCCGAACCCGCGACTCTTTTGGTCAAACACTGCTCGCAAGTCTTTGCGATCAGGCTGCGCCGGCATCGCCGGGCGCGGCGATACACCTTGCGCATTCATCCGACGGATCGCGAAGCGATCCTGACGATGCCGCCGCGCGGTACTCTCGCCGAAGCCAAGGAGTTTGCGCAGCTTCACGGCGGCTGGATCGCCGCCCGTCTCGGCCGTTTGCCGAAGGCCGCGCCCTTTCAATCCGGCACTGTCATACCGCTGCGCGGTGTGCCGCACCGGATCGTGCATCGCGCGGGTGAGCGCGGCACGGTGTGGATCGAAACCCGCGACAGCGGCGAGAAGATTTTGTGCGTGGCCGGCGGCTACGAGCACATGGATCGGCGCGTCCACGACTTTCTCAAGCGCGAAGCGCGCAAGGATCTGCACAAGGCCTCGCTCGCCTATGCCGCGGAACTCGGCGTGCGGGTCAGGCGCGTGTCGATCCGCGATCAGTCGAGCCGCTGGGGATCATGCACCTCGGCCGGGTCGTTGTCCTATTCCTGGCGGCTGATCCTCGCGCCTCCTTACGTGCTGGACTATCTCGCCGCACATGAGGTCGCCCATCTCGTCGAGATGAACCATTCGCTCAGGTTCTGGCGCGTCGTCGACCGCATCTGCGACCATGTCGAACGCGCCAAGCGCTGGCTCGATACCCACGGCAACGATTTGCATCGGTATGGGGTGGAGGATTAGGTGTTGCCACACCTACTGCTGTCATCGCCCGGCTTGACCGGGCGACCCAGTATTCCAGAGACAGTAGTGATCAGCCGAGAAGCCGCGGGCGTACTGGATACCCGCTTTCGCGGGGTATGACGACCAGGACGCGGCGCTATCGCTACCTTCCAAACAACCGATCCACCAACCAGCCATCGAGACCTGCTGCGGCCTCTGGCCGCGCATTTGGATTGGGTGGCGGCCCGGATGGTCGTGCCGGCGCAGGCCGGTACGAACCGCCTGACGGCGCCGGCACCGGTGGGGACGGGCCCGCGCTGACCTGCGACGCCGTCTGGAACATGTTCGACAAAAATCCGCCGCGCTGCGCGTTCGGCAGTCCCGCCACCGGCACACCCTGATGGGCCGTACGCATGAAGCGGGTCCAGACTTCCACCGGCAGGCCGCCGCCGGTCGCCTTTTTGGTCGGCGAGTTGTCGTCATTGCCGAGCCAGACGCCCGTGACGAGGTTTGCCGTGTAGCCGATGAACCAGGCATCGCGGAAATCCTGGCTGGTGCCGGTCTTGCCGGCGGCCATCCAGCCCGGAATCTCCGCCCTGCGCGCGGTACCCGAGAGCAGCGTCTCCTGCATCATCGTGTTCATCATCGCGACATGGCGCGGCTCGATCACCTGGCCGAGCCGATCGGCCGTGCGCCTGTACAGCACCTTGCCTTCATTGGTGCGAATCTTGGTCACGACATGCGGGGAGACGCCGAGCCCGCCATTGGCAAACGGCGCATAGGCCCCGACCAGCTCGATGACGGAGACTTCCGAGGTGCCAAGCGCGATCGAGGGATTGGCCTCGAGTTTTGATGAAATGCCGAGCCGGTGTGCGGTCCGCACCACGTTCTTCGGCCCGACTTCGAGGCCGAGCCGCACCGCGACCGTATTGAGCGACATTGCCAGCGCCTGCGTCAGCGTGACCGAGCCAAAATATTCATGCGTATAGTTCTCCGGACGCCAGCCCTTGAGGTTTAGCGGCGCATCCTGTCGGATCGTTTCCGGCGTCAGGCCGCCCTCGATCGCCGTCAAATAGATGAACGGCTTGAACGCCGAGCCAGGCTGGCGTTTGGCTGTGACCGCGCGATTGTACTGGCTCTCGGCATAGTTCCGCCCGCCGACCATGGCGCGCACCGCGCCGTCGGGCGTCATCGCCACCAGCGCGCCTTGCGTAACGTTGAATTTGACGCTCTTGGCTGCCAGCTCGTCGATGATCGCGGCTTCCGCCACGCTCTGCAGCTTCGAATCGATCGTGGTCTCGACTACGATGCTCTGGTCGATCTGGCCGACGAGATCATCGAGCACCTCGCCGATCCAGTCGGCGACGTAGTTGACGGTGCCGGCGCCGGCCGGCTTCACGTGGTAGGAGGGATGGCCGATCGAGGCCTTGGCCTGGGCGTCGCTGATGAACTTGGCTTCCGCCATCGCCGCGAGCACGATCCGAGCGCGCGCTTCCGCGCCTTCGGGGTTGCGGTTCGGCGCCAGCCGCGACGGCGACTTGACGAGGCCGGCCAGCATCGCGGCTTCCGCGACCGTGACGTTTTTCGCCGACTTGCCGAAATAACGCTGCGCCGCCGCCTCGACGCCATAGGCGCCGGAGCCGAAATAGACGCGGTTCAGGTAAAGCTCGAGAATTTCATTCTTGGAGTGCTTGCGCTCCAGCCAAAGCGCCAGCTCCACTTCCTGCAGCTTGCGCGTGATCGTCCGTTCCTGGGTCAGGAACAGGTTTTTTGCGAGCTGCTGTGTCAGCGTCGAGCCGCCCTGCGAGACGCCGCGATGCAGGATGTTGGCAACGGCCGCGCGTGCAATGCCCACGGGATCGATGCCATAATGCGAATAGAAGCGACGATCCTCGATGGCGATGAACGCCTTCGGCAGATGGGGCGGCAGATCCTTCAGCGCGATATTGGCGCCGGGCGCTTCGCCGCGCGAGGCCAGCACGCCGCCGTCGAGTCCGACGATCTGGATGGTCGGCGGGCGCTTTGGAATTTCCAGCGACTGGATCGCCGGCAGATGCGCGCCGACCCAGACTACGACGCCGATGATGGCGATCGCCGCCCACAGGCCGAGCACCGCGCCCCAATAAACGAGACGGCCAATCCGGAAGCGGCGTTTCGAGCGCCGCTTCGCGCCGCTTTTGGTCCCGCGCGGCTTGCGCTCGCGCGGCGGCTCGTCCTCGTCGTCTTCTTCGTGCTTGCGCTTCGGCACTGGCTTTTTCGGTTTGTCGTCGTCGGTGGCGGCCGGAATGCGATCCTCCGGCGAGAGACGCAGGTCGGCGAGTGCTGCCGGAAGCCCAAACAGCGGCTCCTTGCGTGCGCCGCTCTTTTTCCGTCCCCACGCCATGCCAAACGCCGCTCACACCCGTCCTGCCGGAGGCTAGCGGTCGCTGTTTAAGGGTCGGTTACGGAAAGGTTAATGCGGGATTAGGAGGTGCGGCGGGGCTGTATTAGGGTTGGCGCAAACGGCAGCGTTTGCAGGAGAAAACGGCATGGGCCACATCGATCCAACCAAGGAGGTGTTCGCGCAATTTCGGGCCAATGACCGGCCGGGTCCGATCCATATGCTCAACCTGGTCCGGCTGCGCGCTGAGGCCTCCTATCCCGACGGCCGCAAGGCGACGGGGGCGGAAGCCTATGCCGCCTATGGGCGCGAAAGCGGGCCGGTGTTCGAACGGCTCGGCGGACGGATCGTGTGGCAGGGCAGGTTCGAGCTGATGCTGATCGGGCCGCAAGACGAGCGCTGGGACCATTGCTTCATCGCCGAATACCCAAGCGTCGCAGCCTTCGCGGAAATGATTCGCGATCCCGTCTACCGCGAGGCGGTGAAACACCGCCAGGCCGCGGTCGAGGATTCCCGCCTGATCCGGCATGCGGTGCTGCCGGTAGGTAAGAGGTTTGGGGAGATTCCGGCGTGAGCGTCGGTTCGGGTAGCAACCGTTAGACCCCCATGGTGAGGAGGCACCAACGGGTCCGCGCGAAGCGCGGCCCGATGACAGGCTCCGCGCCGTCTCGAACCATGTGGCCCGGCTAGTGCCATTCATCCTTCGAGACGCGGCGCAAGCGCCGCTCCTCAGGATGAGGTCTTGCAGAAAAAAATCGGCGGTCCCAAAGGGACCGCCGATCGCTTTCACCGCCGATCGTTTCGATTGGTTGGCCGCGACTAACCCGCCGGGCCGGCGTCCTCGAGGATCGGGCCGAACATCTCCCAACGCTCGCCGTTGAACTTCATCATCTGCAGCTGCTTGTTAACGCGGTAGTCGGTCGGCGTGGTGTTGACCGAGATGCCCGGCAGCAGCAGGTCGAGCTGAACGTTCTTCAGGTTGGTCGCCTGCTTCAGCACGTTCTCGCGGGTCAGGTTGTCGCCGCACGCCTTGAGCACATGGATCATCAATTGCGAGGTCATGTAGCCATAGGAATTGAAGCTCGAATCCTTGTCGCCCTCCGGATAATACTTCGCCATGAATTCGAAATACTTCTTCATGCCGGGGTCGTCCTTCCAGGTCGGATCAAGCGGATCCTTGCCGTAGTTGACGCTGATCACGCCCTTGGAGGCTTCAAGGCCTGCCGGCTTCATCACCGCGCCGACCGAGGTGGCGTTGATGTCGAGGATGTGCACCGGCTTCCAGTTGAGCTCGGCGATCTTCTTGATCGCCTGCGCGGCCGGCTTCGGCGTCGTCGCCGAGAAGAACAGGTCCGCGCCGGCGTCCTTGATCTTGAGGATCTGCGAATCGATGGTCGGATCGGAGACTTCGTAGGAGGCTTCCGCCACCACCATCTTCGCGGCCTTGTCGCCGAGGCCGGCCTTGATGCCGTTCAGGTAATCCTTTCCGAGGTCGTCGTTCTGATAGAGGATTCCGACCTTGGCGTTCGGATATTCCTTCAGGATGTACTGGCCGTAGATGCGCCCCTCGACGAAGTAGTTGGGGTTGAAGCCCATCGTCCACGGAAAATTCTTCGGGTCGGTAAACTTCGACGCGCCGGTCGCAGCGAACAGTTGCGGCACCTTCTTGGCGTTGAGATATTTCTGCACGGCTGCGTTCGAGGGCGTGCCGAGGAGTTGGAAGGTCAGCAGCACCTCGTCGCTCTCGACCAGCTTGCGCACCTGCTCGACCGCCTTGGGCGGTGAGTAGGCGTCGTCATACTGGATCAGATTGATCTTGCGGCCGTTCACGCCGCCCTGATCGTTGATCATCTTCATATAGGCCGCCTGGGTCTTGCCGATCGTGGCATAGGAGGAGGCCGGTCCCGAGAATGGATTGGTCTGGCCGATCTTGATCTCGGTGTCGCTCGCGCCGGTATCGTATTTTTTCTGCGCCGACGCCGTCGAGACCGACAGCGCAAGCGCGAGCGCCGTGCCGGTGACCAGATGGAAAATACCCTTCCTCATTATGCTGCATTCCTCATGTGTTTTATGATTGGCGCTGATCGTGCCGCCGGCCGGTCTGGCCGAACGGATGTCGTCGCTGCCACAATAGTGGCGGAAGCCATGTTGCAATGCAAGGCATCGAAAACCCGGATAATTTCGGGATCGAGTTCCGCCTGCTCAAAAGGAATCCATTACGCGTATCAGCCGCAAAAAGATGCACGCGCCGCGCCGGCTCAAAACAAAAGCCGCCGGCATCGCGCGTGACGCCAACGGCTCGTGTCTTGAATTGGGGCAGGCGCTAGCCGCTCGGTCCGGTATCCTCGATGATCGGCCCGAACAGCTCCCACCGCTCGCCGTTGAATTTCATCATCTGCATCTGCTTGTTGATGCGATAGTCGGTCGGCGAGGTGTTGGTGACCATGCCGGGTAGCGACAGGCTGCCGGTGACGTTCTTCAGATTGGCCGCCTGTTTCATGATGTTGTCGCGGGTGAGATTGTCGCCGCATTGCTGCAGGATCTTCACCAGCAATTCCGCCGTTGCATAACCGTACGTGTTGACCGTGTTGAGCTTGTCGCCCTCCGGGTAATATTTGTCCATGAAGGCGAAATAGGCCTTCATGCCGGGATCGTCCTTCCACTGCGGATCACCGGGGTCCTTGCCGTAATTGGTCGAGATGATGTCCTTGGAGATGTCGAGGCCCGCCGGCTTCAGCGTGGCCGAGACCGGGCTCGCATTGATGTCGAGGATGTGGACCGGTTTCTAGCCGAGGTCGGCGACCTTCTTGATCGCTTGGGCCGCAAACTTCGGCGTCGAAGCGTCGTAGAGCAGGTCGGCGCCGGCTGCTTTCAATTTGACGATCTGCGAGTCGATGGTCGGATCGGTCAGCTCGTAGGAGGCTTCGGCGACGATCATCGACGCGGCCTTGGAGCCGAGCCCCTCTTTTAGGCCAGTGACGTAGTCGCGGCCGAGATCGTCGTTCTGATAGAGAATGCCGATCTTGGCGTTGGGATGATTCTGCAGAATGTATTTGGCGTAGATGCGCCCCTCGGACTGGTAATTGGGATTGTACCCCATGGTCCAGGGGAAGTTCTTGGGATCGGTGAACTTCGAGGCGCCGGTCGCGGCGAGGAGCTGCGGCACCTTCTTGGCGTTGAGATATTTCTGCACGGCGGCATTCGAGGGCGTGCCGATGATCTGGAAGGTGAACAGCACCTCGTCGCTCTCGACCAGCTTACGCACCTGCTCGACGGCTTTCGGCGGCGAGTAGGCGTCGTCATACTGGATCAGGTTGATCTTGCGGCCGTTGATGCCGCCTTGCTCGTTGATCATCCTGAAATAAGCGGCCTGCGTCTTGCCGATACCGGCATAGGCGGAGGCTGGGCCCGAGAACGGAACGGTCTGGCCGATCTTGATTTCGGTATCGCTGGCGCCGGTATCGTATTTCTTCTGCGCGGTAGCCGGTGACGTCAGCGCGATCGCGACCGCCGTGCCTGCGATCAGATGAAGAACACCACCTCTCATATGTTGCTCCCTTTCCTTGATCTCGACCGATGATCCTGTTCCAGCCCTCCGTTAGGAAGGGCCGGACGTCATCGTTGGAGGAGAGTGTGGCGGAAGGGTTTTGCCAATGCAAGGTAGTGCGGCAAGGGCGCTAACGCCGGCCAGAACAGGATCAGGGCGAGCGCTGCGGGCGCCGCCTGCGCGTAGAGGATCCGGTCAACCGGCAGCGGAATTCGGGTGGACACTAACGCGTCGCAGATGAAAAGTGCGGGGCCGCTCGCAGATAGTTTCAGGGACGACGATGCTGGAAAACTTCAACCTCGACCACCTGCCAACGCCGATCGGCACGGCGCTATTGGTCACCGATACGGACGGCCTGCTCCGCGCGCTGGACTGGGAAGACTATGAGACGCGCATGCAGCGCTTGCTGCGCCTGCACTATGGCGCGGTGAATTTGAACAATGGACGGGCGCCGCGTGATTTGCGCGCCGCCTTGACGGGCTATTTCGAGGGCGATCTCGACCGCTTCGCTTCGATCGAGTGGCGCGTCGGCGGCACGCCGTTTCAGCAGAAGGTCTGGAACGCGCTGCCGAAGATCGCGGCAGGCACGACGATGAGCTATGGCGCGCTCGCCGCAAAACTTCGGATGCCGCGCGCCGTCCGCGCGGTCGGCCATGCCAACGGCTCCAATCCGATCAGCGTGGTCCTGCCCTGCCATCGGCTGATCGGTGCTAATGGTTCGCTGGTGAAATACGGCGGCGGGCTGGAGCGCAAGCGCTGGCTGCTCAAGCACGAGGGCGTGGAGATCCCGTGCTCGGGAACAGGAGAGGCGGATCGGCCGGGCGAGTTGCGCTCGGCGCCGTCACCCGTTTCAAGTCAATCGGGGTCACGGGGCGCGTTTCGCATGTCCCGAAGGATATAGATGAACACAATCAGCAGAGGTCCCCACGCCAGTAACGCGCCCACCAGCATCGCATTTACTGTCGCCATGCTGGCTCCTCCGCGATCATCGGCACGATAGATGGTCTCGGCGCGCCGCAGGTGCCGGTACCTGGTAGAGCCACTTCCAATACGTCCGGTTGCGCTCCAGTTGACGCTTGTAGATCTCGCGGCACTTCGCCGAACAAAACTGCTGGAAGTACCAGCTACGCCGGACCAGCCCGAAGGGGCGCTTACATTCCGGATTTCCGCAACAATTGTTCATGACGCAATCTCCGCATTGGCACGCCGTATCCAACGAATGAAACTCTCGTGGCCCTTGTTGAGACAGAAGCGCCCGCAATAGCGCTCGCGCGCTGGATTTCGCAGAGAGATGATTTTGGGGTCTTCGCTGTCACACTCGGAGCAACGCGGTTCTGTATGCATGGCGACCTCCTTCCCAGGAATTGCCATTTGCCGATTAAAATGTGTGATGCTTTGCGCCCTCTGTTCCAAAGGGACGACGCGAAGTCTGGCGTGGTTGGGGCTTATCTTCAATTCGTCTAGATGTTTGGCGAGATCATCCTTACGTATGCTGGCTCGCCTGAGGGCCGGATCGGCTCATTTGGTTGCCGCCTCGCCATTTGGCGCCAGCGCCGTTTCGAGGCACTTGATCAGTGCTTCCCCATCGCACGGCTTGCTCAAAAAGCAGGTCGCTCCCGCCTTCATGGCCCGGGCGCGGTCGCTTTCGACCGAAAAGGCCGTGACGAAGATGAAGGGAAAGCGATGGCCGGTATCGAGTAAATGAGCTTGCAGATCGAGCCCGCTCATGGCGGGCATTCTGACGTCCGTTATCACGCATGAAGTGTCATTCAGATGCGGCGATTGCAGGAACTCCTCGGCCGACGCAAATGAATGGACGACGTAACCGAGCGACCTGACGAGATTACGGGTCGCGGCGCGAACCGACCCATCGTCGTCGATGATTGATATGACCCGATTGGACAAGGCGATCCTTTCTGGAGACGACCAGAGGATGTTCTTTGCTGTGTCGCCGCGTATCGGGAGAGTGCGCTGCAAATCAGCGAGGGAAAATCATACTTAGGTTTGCGATCGGCCGGATGCGGGCCCGATCCCGAGTAGCTCGGCCATCCGCACCAGATCGGGCAGCGACTTCGCGCCCATTTTCCGCATGATATGTCCGCGATGTATCTTCACGGTGATCTCGGCCAGGCCGACTTCGGCTGCGATCTGCTTGTTCATGAGCCCCGCCGTAACCAGCGCCATCACCTGTCGCTCCCGGGGAGTTAGCGTCTCGAAAAGCGCGCTCAGCTCTGAGAGAACATTTGCTTCATTGCGGCTGCTGCGGTCGCGTTCGATCGCCGCGGTTACGGCATCCAGCATGTCCTGATCGCGGAACGGCTTGGTCAGAAAATCGACGGCGCCGGCCTTCATTGCACGGACCGTCATCGGAATATCGCCATGGCCCGTCATGAAGATGATTGGAATGTGAATGTCGGCCTTGGCCAGTTCGGCCTGAAAGTCGAGGCCGCTCAGCCGGGGCAGCCTGATGTCAAGAATCAGGCAACTGGGGGCATTCGGAAGCTTGTGCTGCAGAAACTCGTGAGCCGAACCGAACGCCTCGACGCGCAATCCCACGGACCGGAAAAGATTGCTCAGTGCCTCACGTACCGATGCGTCGTCGTCGATGACGAAGACGACCGGCTCCTCGGCGCTTACGAGGCCGGAAGGCGATGCCGGGCGCGCGGTCACGGCGCATCCTCCTGAGCTAATGGCAAGGTGAACTGGAATGTCGCGCCAGGGCCGGCATTTCCGAATGCGGACAGCCGCCCGCCATGAGCGCCGATGATGGAGCGGCAGATCGACAGGCCCATGCCCATGCCGCTGGATTTGGTGGTGAAGAACGCGTCGAACAGCCGGTCAGCATTCGCGGTGGCGAGCCCGACGCCGCAATCTTTCACGGTCACCACGATTTGTCGGGCTTCATCCTGGCAAGTCCGGATCACCAGCTCCCGCGGTCGGTCCGTGACCGCCTGCATGGCCTCAATGGCATTGATGACCAGGTTGAGAATGACTTGTTGCAACTGGACCCGGTCGGCGATGACCAGCGGCGGGTCGGGGGAGAGCTCCAGCCGCAACGATACCTGGTGGTTGAGCAACGCATGCTGCACCAGGCTGATGACCTCGTTGATGACATCATTGATGTGAAGCGCAGCCTTTTGACCGGTCGTCTTGTTCACAAGCGCACGGACCCGCTGGATCACTTCGCCGGCCCGATTGCCATCCTTGATGATCGCCTCCACGGTCCCGCGCGCTTCTTTCAGATCGGGTGGCTCACGGTCGAGCCAACGCTTGCATGCGGCGGCATTGGTGACCACGGCGGCGAGCGGCTGGTTCACCTCATGGGCGATCGACGCGGCCAGTTCGCCGAGGGCAGTCACGCGCGTGACATGCGCGAGGGTCGCCTGCGCTTCATGTAATTCCATCTCGGCCCGCTTGCGTGCCGTGATATCGGTTACCGCTCCGACGAATTCGATGCCATCAGCTTCCTTCACCGCATGCGCGGTGGCGTGGACATGCTTGACCGAGCCGTCGGGCATCAGCAATCGATATCCATGCTCGAAGTCCTTGCCGTCGCGGGACGCGCGATCGATGGTCCGTTGCACGCGCGCGCGGTCATCCGGATGAATGCGTTGAAAGACGGTGGCATGCGTGACGGAGGGTGCCCTTTCGAATCCGAATATTCTGAAGGTCTCTTCCGACCAGATAATCTCGCCGCTGGCGACGCGCCAGCCGAAGCTGCCGGTGTGGCTCAATCGCTGGGCTTCGGCCAAATACATTTCACTCTCTCGCAGCGCATTTTCAGCCTGCTTGCGCTCCGTGATGTCCTCGCATGCGATCAGGACGATCAATCGGCCGTCCAACCGCCGCACGGCCTTGGCGTTTTCACGAACCCAGAGGGTTGAGCCGTCCTTGCGAACCTTGCATATCTCCCAACTGTGGGTCTGGCCGATATTGTCCAGGCATACGGCGACGTTGCCCTGGGCGATGGGTTGCTCCTCGGCAGGAAAGACTTTCAGCACGGATTTCCCGAGCAATTCGCTGACGGAATAGCCAAGCTGCGCGGCGCCGAATGTGTTGACGGACAGCACCGTCCCCGTCGCATCGACCATGAAGTACATCACCGGGTTATGCTCGAAAACCTCCTTCCATTGGGCCTCGCTGTGGCGCAGCTTCTCGATCGCGCGCGCTTCGGCGCTCACCCGGCCCTCAAGCACGGCTTCCATTTGCCGGCGGGTGCGCCCCACCAGGCCGATCATGATCAATGAGGCGGCAAGCGAAGCGATCAGCAGTGCGACCGCAATGAAATGAGCGGTGGCCGTCGGGGCCGGGCCGAGCAGCAGCCAGATACCGGCCACCGCTCCCAACGCCAGCGCCATGCTGCCGAGCAGCCATTGCTCGGCCGAGCGCCAGGATTTTATCGTCGGCTTACGCATCATCGGCACGGACTCGGCATCCCGAGCGGCGCTGCGTCGCCAAGAGTTCGCGACCATCAGCGGCGACAACGTCGCCCTCCTAACAGGCTGGATATTAGCAGCTTTTCGTCGGCCCGGAGGGCAAAATCGGCTGGTCCCCCGCGGCCTCTTGACCTGCGGGGGCGCGATCTTCCTATCGAGTGAGGCCCGGCTGCGATCCTAAACCTCGGTATGGTCCGCTCAACCGAATGGAATGCCTGCATCAACCTCCGTTCAATGGTCCGCTCCTTCTCGATGACTACGCTGACTGGCTAACCGGATGGCGGCAGCGCGCAGGTTTTGCCATGCGGGAAGAGTATTACGAAGACCCATCGGACGTCTTGCCGGTCGCAACCGTCGCTGTGGTCAAACCCGCTTCGTTAGGGGATCGCCGACCGAACTCAGGGGATTGATATGCCGAAACCGCATCTGCATCTGATCCGTTGCTCCGACGGTGTCGAATCCGAAACGAACCGCCGCTATCGCAGGTTCCAGCCCACGGTTATCGATGGTGGCAAGCGAACAGGCATCGCCCCGCTAGAGAACCCATGGGGAAGTCTACTTGACCTGTTCGGTCTCGGCGTCCTGATTGGGCAGGCAAGCTATCTTACCTTCATCGCCGCGAGCTTGGTTGCGCTCGAGTGTCAAGGTTGGGCTTCGGGCGAACGGACCAACTCGGGAACGCCGGCTGGTCGCGCAGGACTCCGCAGAGTGTAGCCTGTAGGATGGGTAGAGCGCAGCGAAACCCATCACTGCCTCTCAACACGATTGATGGGTATCGCGAAGCGAACCCATCCTACAAAACTATGAATACCCGGAAGCGAATCCGCTGACCAAAGCAGAGCAGGCCGAGTTCGATGCGATCAGGGATCGGCTGTGGCATTCATGGTTGCCGCCGGTCGAGGCTATCAGCGAATTGACGCGCGCGGCTGTCGCGCTGCCGGACGAGAACGACGCCGCTTGGAAAGTGCTGGAGGCTTGCGGCATCTCGCGCGGCGTGTCCGGGCTGCGATCCTGATCGCCTCAACGGTTCGAGGTGATCCTGCAGACATTGCGTCCGCCCGCGTCATAGATCGTGGTCGTGTTGCCGTTCGTCGTCTCGCGGCTGATGACGTTGCCTCGCGTTGTAGTTCGGTTGTGTCTCAGTTTGAATTTTTTGGGGGGCTGCTTTGCCGGAAGTGCTCCACGGCACCATCAATTTGAACCCAATCATGCTTCGACTGTTCGAAAACCGATATGACGGGGGCTGGGTATTTTGGTTCTGCCATCGCGCCGACTGCAACGGCGATCAGCGCGGGCAGATTGCTGAGTTTCCAGTATACTGTTGAGCCGCACTGTGGACAGAAATAGTTATGGATTTTCCCGCCGCTTGCGGCGGCATGCGTGAACTCTTTTGAGGTTCCTGAGATGGTGACAACATCAGCGGGGTAATAAGCGCCTACACCGAACGGCGCGCCGGTTCGGCGTTGGCAGTCGATGCAGTGACAAGCAACGACTAGCTTGGATGGTTCTTTTGGAAGCGAGAGCGTGACTGCACCGCAGCTGCATCGAGCGTCAGCCATTCGAAATATCCTCCAATTGCTTCTGAGCAAGCAAAGCTTACCGCGAAGGGACGACGGGCCATCCGACCGATGAAGGTCAAATCGATCTGATCGAACTTTATGGGGCTTTATTGCTCCGTCAAAGCTCGCAGTGACACCACGGGGGACACATCAGGCACATCGCATTGATATCTCGATGGTTTTTGTGCCGTTCCTCTCCCTTGCGCAGGGAGGCCGGGATGCTCCTGCTGTACCTGTATGCTGGTGTGCGCGTTCTTAGTGCGCAAATTGCACACGAGACCGCGGGTGCGGCGCGCACCCGGTCTTCCCTGCGCCCTCTGTTTTGGAAGAGGGCGGGAAGTTGAGAGCAAACTTCGGTCGCCATGCGCCGCGAGATCGCGAAGTCACCCTCAGTTGTCATCGCCCGGCTTGACCGGGCGACCCAGTATTCCAGAGACAGCAGTGATAGAATCGATAAGCCGCGGCGTACTGGATCCCCGCCTTCGCGGGGATGACGGTCGAATGTGCGTCGCTATCTCACGCCGCCGGCTTAGCGACGTTGTCTTCGGCAGAGAGCAGATGAAGCAGCGCGCTCTTGATTGCGGCCTGCCGGGTCGGCGCGTTGATCTGGGCGCCGAGCAAATCGGTGACGTAGAACACGTCACGGGCGCGTTCGCCGAAGGTCGCGACATGGGCGGAGGCGATGTTGAGGTTGAGCTTCGAGATCGCAGTGGTGAGCTGATACAACAGGCCCGGGCGGTCGAGGCCGGAGACCTCGATCACGGTGTAGCGGTCCGACCACTGGTTGTTGATGATGACCTCGGGCTCGACCACGAAAGCGCGAACCTTGCCGCGGTTGGCCGACTTGCGCGCCACCACTTCGGGCAGCCGCAATTTGCCTTCGAGCACCTGCTCGATCATTTCGCCGATGCGGGTCGCGCGCCGTCCCTCATCCTCGTCGCGGTCGTATTCCCTGGAGATCGCGATGGTGTCGAGCGCACGGCCGTCGGTGGTGGTGTAGATCTGCGCATCGACGATGTTGGCGCCGGCAGAAGCGCAGGCGCCGGCAATGATCGACAACAGCCACGGATGGTCGGTCGCGAGAATCGTCAGTTCGGTGACGCCGCGCGCCTCGTCGAAGCCGACATTGATCGCGAGCTGATGCCCGGCCTGTTCGCTGGCGCGGATGAAGCGCGCCTGGCGAATTTTCCGCTGCAGGTCGACCTTGAGCCAGTAGGCCGGATAATGCCGCGCAATATAAGCGTTGAGCTCCTCTTCCGGCCATTCGGTGAAGGCGGCGCGGAATTCGGCCTGCGCCAGCGCAATGCGCTGCGCGCGGTTCACTTCCGAGAAGCCGCCGGTCAGGACCGGCTCGGTCTCGTAATACAGCGTGCGCAGCAACTGCGCCTTCCAGCCGTTCCAGACGCCGGGGCCGACGCCCCTGATGTCGGCGGTGGTCAGGATGGTCAGAAGCTTCATCTGCTCGACGGATTGCACGACGGCAGCAAAATTCTCGATCGTCTTGCGGTCGGAGAGGTCGCGCGACTGCGCCACCGTCGACATCGTCAGATGCTCTTCGATCAGCCATGCCACCAGCTCGGTGTCACCTGCGGAAAAGCCGAGCCGCGGACACAGCCGGCGCGCCACCCTGGCGCCCGCGATCGAATGGTCCTCCGGCCGCCCCTTGGCAACGTCGTGCAGCAGCGTGGCGATGTAGACCACCGCGCGATGTTCGGGCTGAATCTTGCGGAACAGGTCGCTCGCGACCGTGAATTCGTCATTGCCGCCGCGTTCGATCTCCTGCAGGAAGCCGATGCAGCGGATCAGGTGCTCGTCCACCGTATAATGGTGGTACATGTTGAACTGCATCATCGACACGATCTTGCCGAAGGCGCGGATGAAGTGACCGAGCACGCCGGTCTCGTTCATCCGCCGCAGCACGGTCTCGGCATCATTCGACGTCAGGATCTCCATGAACAGCCGGTTGGCTTCCGGATCTTCGCGAAGCTGGCTGTTCACAAGTTTCAACGAGCGCGTCACCGTCCGCATCGCGTCGGGGTGGAAGGCGAGGTTGTTCTTCTGCGCCAGATGGAAGATCCGGATCAGGTTCACCGGGTCGTGCTTGAAGACGTCGGGCGCAGCGAGGTTGATGCGGTTGTTGTCGATGATGAAGTCGTCACTGTCGGGCACCCGCCGCCGCTTGGTGCTCGGCCGCAGCCGCGCCACCATGCGGCTCAGCACCGGCGCCGGCTTGGCCTGCTCGTCTTCGAGCTTGGCGCACAGGATCGCGGTGAGATCACCGACGTCCTTCGCCACCAGGAAGTAATGCTTCATGAAGCGTTCGACGTCCTGCATGCCGGGATGCGAGGTATAGCCGAGACGAACCGCGATCTCGCGCTGCATGTCGAACGACAGCCGCTCCTCGGCGCGCCCCGACACGAAATGCAGATTGCAGCGCACCGACCACAGGAAATCGGCGCAGCGGCGGAAGGTGCGGTATTCCTGCGCGTCGAACACGCCGCGCTCGACCAGTTCGCCGGTCTCGCGCACGCGGTAGACGTATTTTGCGATCCAGAACAGCGTGTGCAGGTCGCGCAATCCGCCCTTGCCGTCTTTGACGTTGGGCTCGACCAGATAGCGCGACTGGCCGGCGCGGCGGTGCCGCTCCTCGCGCTCCGCGAGCTTGGCGGTGACGAATTCGGCAGCCGTGCCCTGCACCACCTCCTTGTCGAACCGGGCGACCAGTTCGTCATAGAGCGGCCGGTCGCCGGTCAAGAACCGCGTCTCGAGGATCGCGGTGCGGATCGTCATGTCGCCGCGCGCCTGGCGGATACATTCGTCGACCGAGCGCGTGGCGTGGCCGACCTTCAATCCCATGTCCCACAGGCAATAGAGAATCGCTTCGGCGACCTGCTCGCCCCAGGCGGTCTGCTTGTAGGGCAGGATGAACAATAGATCGATGTCGGATTCCGGTGCCATCAGGCCGCGGCCGTAGCCGCCGGTGGCGACGACCGCCATACGCTCGGCGCCGGAGGGCACGTGCGAGCGATAGAGATGCCGCGTCGCAGCCGAATAGAGGATGCGAATGATCTCGTCCTGCATGAAGCAGAGCCGCTCCGCGCAGCGGCGGCCGTGGCGATCCTTCAGCAGCACGGCCTGCGCGATGGCGCGCGCCGCGATCATCTCGGTCTTGAGCAATTGCGCCAGCGCCGAGCGGAACACGTCCTCGCGGCCAGCATGCTTTTCGGCCAGCGCATCGACCGCCGCGGTGATCCGCGCGGTATCGAAACGGTCATCCGCCCCGGAGCGGTCCTCTGTCACGATGCTGTCCATGATCTCCCCGATATCGGACGGCACAGGGGCTGTCACGGGCGATTGTACGGTCAAATCCAAGCTATGCCGCCGCGTCGGCGAATTCCAGTCATAACCTGTTGGAAAAGCGTGGATTTCCGAATGCGGGGTGCGGGCGGCCGCGGCGGCGTGATGACAGCGCGTCGATCGCCCTTTATATCCGATGCACAAAACAAAGTCGGGAGATGAAAATGGACGCCGCCGAACTCCGCGCGATGCAAGCCCCGATCAAGGAACGCTACAAGGCCGATCCCTCGGCCGCCGTCATTACGCTGAAGGCCAAGGGCTCGATCGACAATGAAGGCATCGCCTGCAAGGTCGAGACCGGCCGCGCGCTGGCGGTGGCCGGCCTGCACCCGGGAACCGGCGGCTCCGGCCTGGAGCTCTGCTCCGGCGACATGCTGCTCGAAGCGCTGGTCGCCTGCGCCGGCGTGACATTGAAGTCCGTCGCCACTGCCACCGAGGTGCCGCTTAGAAGCGGCAACGTCATCGCCGAGGGCGATCTGGATTTTCGCGGCACGCTCGGCGTCGACAAGGAAGCACCGGTCGGCTTCGAGGAAATCCGCCTGCGCTTCGAGGTCGCAACCGACGCGCCGCAGGACAAGCTCGACCTGCTACTCAAGCTGACCGAGCGCTATTGCGTGGTCTATCAGACTATCAAGAACGGCCCGAAAGTCTCGGTGTCGATGAAGCGGGTGTGAGGCAATCTTGGCGTCGTCCCTGCGAAGGCATTGCGAAGGCAGGGACCCATAACCACGGAAGTTCATGGGGGCGGGAGGGGCCAACCCCGAATCCCAGAGATCGAGAAGCCGCGGCGTATGGGTTCCTGCGTCCGCAGGAACGACGGATAAATGTCCCCCGAATTTGCCTTCATCCTGACGCTCGGCCTGCGCATGGCGATTACCGCGGCGTTCGTGGTGACGGCTTCCATCGTCACCGAACGCTCAGGCCCCGTAATCGGCGCGCTGATCGCGACGCTGCCGATCTCGGCCGGGCCGTCCTACGTATTCCTCGCGCTCGATCACGACGCTGCCTTCATCGCCGAGGGCGCGCTGGCAAGCCTGCCGATCAACGCCGCGACGATATTCCTGGGCTTGACATATGTCGTGCTGGCGCAGCGCCACGGCGCGCTGCTCAGTTGCCTCGCGGCGGTCGCCGTATGGCTCGCGCTCGCCGCGATCATCCGCTCGGTGCAATGGTCGCTCGTTGGCGGCCTGATCGTGAATGCCATTGCGTTTGGCATCTGCGTGCCGCTGCTCGCCCGCTACCGCCACGCCAAAATGCCGCCGATCCGGCGCCGCTGGTACGACATTCCGCTGCGGGCCTCGTTGGTCGCGACGCTGGTGGCGACGGTGGTCACGACTTCGGGCTGGGTCGGTCCCAAGATCAGCGGCATGATCGCGCTGTTCCCGATCGTGTTCACCTCGATGATGCTGATCCTGCATCCGCGCATCGGCGGTCCGCCGACCGCCGCCGTGCTCGCCAATAGCGCCTGGGGATTGATCGGCCTCGGCATCGCGATCGCCGTGCTGCATGTCGCGGCACTGCAGTTCGGCTCGGCGGTTGGGCTCAGTCTCGCGCTGGCGACGTGTATCGGCTGGAACCTGAGCCTGTGGTGGCTCGGGCGAAGGAAGGCGGCGCCCTAACGATACCTTACGATTGGTCTGAGTGCGTATGTCGCAGCATGTAGTCCGCTCGCGATCGTATTGCTGAGCTCCGATCACTTGCCAGAATCGCGATTAAGCTGTCCGCATCCGGTAATTGTCCTCGAGCGTCGACCATGGCGTCGGCGGCGACCCTTCTGACCAGGACCGACCGGTCGTGGATGCCTCTTCTGATCCAATCGGCGGCAGGACTGGCTCTCTGAATATCGCGCGAGTCCAGCATCCTCACACGCTTCCGCAAGCCATAGACCTTGTCGATCCAAGCCCACTCGTAACCCACCGGCCAGGTTGCTCTGCCGGACAACAAGCACTGGTAGGCTGCGACTCGGACGGATGGTTGAATCGCATCGATAGCAAGGCGTGGAAGATGCTTATCGATCTCTGGATATCGCAACGCGTGGCGCAGGCAGCTTGCAAACGGTCCGGTCTGTTGCTTCCGCATCCGGATGGCGAGAGCCGCCATGACATCGGTCCGTCCAAACACGGAATCCAGAACGTTTGCCTCCTCGCTCCAACGAGCCCACACGAACCGGCGGTCAAGCAGGTATGGAGCGGCACTCGCTGCGACTTCCGGGCTTATTCGAGGGAAAACTCGTTCGGCGCAACGGACCGCCGCCTGACGTACCGCTCCGACCCAGTCGTTTAATCGCCAAGCCAGCGCCGATAGGAAGAAGGCAGAAGCCGGAGGTGCGTTGATGGTGTCGAGCGCGGCCTCTCTCACATAACCACTGCGGTGAAACAGAAAGAACCA
Source organism: Bradyrhizobium sp. sBnM-33 (assembly GCF_032917945.1). Classification (NCBI taxonomy): domain Bacteria; kingdom Pseudomonadati; phylum Pseudomonadota; class Alphaproteobacteria; order Hyphomicrobiales; family Nitrobacteraceae; genus Bradyrhizobium; species Bradyrhizobium sp. sBnM-33. The sequence continues at coordinate 9,065,900 of NZ_CP136624.1, read as the reverse complement.
AGCGTAATCGTGGCTCCTCTTCATGAGCTTCTGTTCGGATTTCCTAAGCTGTTCGAGCAGGGAAGGTTCATACGGCGAGACCACATCGGTCATTTCGCGACTTGCATCCACGATCAGCTTGGCTGGAAGTTCAGAAAATTCAGCCAGAATGTCCTGCAGTTCGGAATCGGACAGCGCGCGAAAGCGCTGGGTGATCAACGCGGACAGTTGAGCGGACAGCGATGGCGGCAGGACGGATCGACGTGGCATGGCCGCATTCTGGCACCACTCCTTGAATGCTGGAAGATACACGCTGCATGTCTGCCGAGATTTACTTCGGCAGCTTCGCCTTCAGCGCATACAACGCCTCCAGCGCCTCGCGCGGCGACATCTCGTCGGGGTGCAGCGCCCTCACGGCTTCCATCAATTGCTCGGCCTCGCTCGGGGCTTCGGCTTCGGCGGCGGCGCGGGAGGGGACGGCGAACAGCGGCAAATCGTTGGCCAGTGCCCGCGCGGTCTGGCCGCGGTCCTGCGCCTCGAGTTTTGCGAGCACCGACTTGGCCCGCGCAATCACGGCCGGCGGCAGGCCGGCGAGCTTCGCGACCTGAATGCCGTAGGACCGATCGGCCGAGCCGGGGAGCACCTCGTGCAGGAACACGACGTCGCCCTGCCACTCCTTGACGCGCACCGTGGCATTGAACATCCGCGGCAGTTTGGCCGAAAGCGCGGTCAGCTCATGATAATGCGTCGCGAACAGCGCGCGGCAGCGATTGGCTTCATGCAGGTGCTCGATCGCGGCCCAGGCGATCGAGAGACCGTCGAAGGTCGCGGTGCCGCGGCCGATCTCGTCGAGGATGACCAGCGATCGTTCGCTCGCCTGATTGAGGATGACCGCGGTCTCGACCATCTCGACCATGAAGGTCGATCGTCCCCGCGCGAGATCGTCGGCCGCGCCGACGCGTGAGAACAATCTATCGACGACGCCGATCCGGGCGCGTGACGCCGGCACATAGGAGCCGATCTGCGCCATCAGCGCGATCAAGGCGTTCTGCCGCAGGAACGTTGACTTACCAGCCATGTTCGGGCCGGTGATCAGCCAGATCTGGCCGGATTTTTGCGCAGGCCCGGGCGAGAGATCGCAGGCATTGGCAATGAACGGCTGGCCGTCGCGCTTCAGCGCCTGTTCGACCACGGGGTGCCGGCCGCCCTCGACGGCGAAACCGAGCGAGTTATCGACCTCGGGCCGAACATAATTATCGTCGACCGCGAGCTTCGCCAGCGCGGTCGCGACGTCAAGCATCGCAAACGCATGCGCCGCGGCGCGCAGATCGTCGCTGGCGGCCAGCGCCATCGCGGAGAGCCGCTCGAAGATTTCGAGCTCGAGGTTGAGCGCGCGGTCGCCGGCGTTGGCGATCTTGGCCTCGATCTCGCCGAGTTCGGAAGTGGTGAAGCGAACCTGCCCCGCCAGCGTCTGGCGATGGATGAAGGTCGCATTCAGCGGAGGCGCCATCAGTCTGTCGCCGTGCTGCGCCGTCACCTCGACGAAATAACCGAGCACGTTGTTGTGACGAATCTTCAGTGCCTTGATGCCGGTGTCCTCGGCATAGCGCGCCTGCATCGCGGCGACGACGAGGCGGGAGGCGTCGCGTAAGTTTCGGCTCTCGTCGAGCGCGGGCTCATAGCCCTCGCGGATGAAGCCGCCGTCGCGCTTGATCAGCGGCAATTGCTCGGCGAGCGCGCGTTCGAATTCACGCGCGAGATCGCGCGACGGGCGGCGCAGCGCCTCCATCACGGCTGCAATTTCAGATGGCGGCGCTTCGAGCTGTGTGAGCCGCGCCAGCGCTTGGTCCGCGGCGAGGATACCGTCGCGCAAGCCTGCAAGGTCGCGCGGGCCGCCGCGTCCGACCGACAGCCGCGCCAGCGCACGCGACATATCGGGTGCGGCGCGCAGCACGTTGCGGATGTCATCACGTGCAGCGCTGTCGCTGACAAAGGCGGCAATTGCATCAAGCCGCCGTGCGATCGCGGCGCTGTCAGTAAGTGGCGCGGCGAGCCGTTGCGCCAGTAGCCGGGAGCCTGCGGCGGTCACGGTGCAGTCAATTGCATCCAGCAGCGATCCGCGCCGTTCGCCCGCGAGCGTGCGGGTCAATTCGAGATTGGCGCGGGTGGCAGGATCGATCGCCATCGTCGTGCCCGCGGCCTCGCGTGACGGCGGCGACAGCGGCGGGCGCTTACCGACCTGGGTGCGGTCAATATAAGTGACGGCGGCGGCCGCCGCGGTCGCCTCCAGCCGCGACATCGCGGAAAGGCCGTCCATGGTTGCGACCGCGAAATAGTCGCACAGCCGCCGCTCGGCGGTGGCGCCGTCGAAGACGTCGCGGGTTAGCGGCGTCACTGAGGGCAGTTCGCGCAGCAGCGGGCCCAAATCAGGATCGCCATAGAGCGCATCGGTAACGATCGCTTCGTTCGGATTGATCCGCGCCAGCGTCGCCGCGAGTTCCGCGGTCGAGCATTCCGTGACTGTGAATTCGGAGGTCGAGATATCGATCCAAGCAAGCCCGATGCGGTCGCCGCCAGAGGAGGCGCGGGCGCGCGCGATCGCCAAAAGATAATTGTTGGTGCGGGCATCGAGCAGCGTGTCTTCGGTCAACGTGCCCGGCGTCACCAGCCGCACCACGCCGCGGGCTACCACGCTCTTGTTGCCACGAGCGCGTGCCGCCGCGGGATTCTCGGTCTGCTCGCAGACGGCAACGCGATGTCCGGCATTGATCAGGCGATGCAGATAATCTTCGGAGCGCTCCACCGGCACGCCGCACATCGGGATATCCATGCCTTGATGCTTACCGCGCTTGGTCAGCACGATCCCGAGCGCCTTGGAGGCGATCTCGGCGTCCTCGAAGAACAGCTCGTAGAAATCGCCCATCCGGTAGAACAGGAGCAGTCCAGGATGGGCGGCCTTGATTTCAAGGTACTGTTCCATCATCGGCGTGACACGCGAAGGCGCATCGGTAGCCGGCGTGGCCTCAGGCGGAACGGGGGAGGGGATGGACTGCTGGATCGTCATCAGAGCGTTTTCAAGTGAAGTGGGTACCGGTTCGCGTGAAGAAAACGCGTCAAACGAGAAGCTGGAGCCGGCCGAGGCTCCAGGGGCGGCAAGCTACAAAATTTCGCCGCCCGATCCTATTCCCATACCTGCGTTGTCAGAGTTTTCCACGCCCCGAGGCCGATCAACTGGTTGCATCCCATGAGAGCGCATGACGGCCCCTCCGCGAAAGCGCCGCGGGGCAGCCATGCCTCAATTGACCTGCCGCGGGCGCGCTCCTAAAACTCGCCATCAATTCTGGGTCAACGCCTAAGGCACGGCATTCAGGGAGAGATTCTATGCGTGATGTATTCATTTGCGATGCCGTCCGGACCCCGATCGGCCGTTTCGGCGGCTCGCTCGCCAAGGTGCGTGCCGACGATCTGGCCGCAGCCCCGATCAAGGCGCTGATGGCGAAGCATCCCAACCTCGACTGGACCCAGGTGGATGAGGTGTTTTTCGGTTGCGCCAACCAGGCCGGCGAGGACAACCGCAACGTGGCGCGCATGGCGCTGCTGCTGGCGGGCATGCCGGAATCGGTTCCGGGCCAGACGCTCAATCGCCTGTGTGCGTCGGGCCTTGATGCGGTCGGCGCCGCGGGGCGGGCGATTCGATCAGGCGAAATCGATTTTGCGATTGCCGGCGGTGTGGAATCAATGACGCGGGCGCCGTTCGTGATGGGCAAGGCACCTGAAGCGTTTGCGCGCTCAGCCGAGATTTACGACACCACCATCGGCTGGCGCTTCATCAATCCCGTGTTGAAGGCGCAGTATGGCGTCGATGCGATGCCGGAGACCGGCGAGAACGTCGCCGAGGAATTCCAGGTGTCGCGCGCCGACCAGGATGCGATGGCAATCCGCTCGCAGCAGCGCGCGGGGGCGGCGATCGCCTCGGGCTATTTCGCCGAGGAAATCACGCCGATCCAGGTGCCCGGTGGCAAGGCCGGCCCGATCACCGTCGACAAGGATGAGCATCCGCGTCCCGAAACCACGCTCGAAGGATTGGCAAAACTGAAGCCGATCGTGCGCAATCCCGGCACGGTGACGGCGGGCAATGCCTCTGGCGTCAATGACGGCGCGGCGGCGATGATCCTCGCCTCCGAAGCCGCGGTAAAGAAGCACGGGCTGACGCCGCGGGCGCGCATCCTCGGCCTCGCATCAGCCGCCGTGCCGCCGCGCATCATGGGCATCGGCCCGGTGCCGGCAACGAAGAAGCTGATGGAGCGGCTCGGCATCAAGATCTCTGACTTCGATTTGATCGAGCTCAATGAAGCCTTCGCTTCCCAGGGCATAGCCTGCTTGCGGCAACTGGGCGTCAAGGACGATGCCGAGTTAGTCAACCCGCATGGCGGCGCGATCGCGCTCGGCCATCCGCTCGGCATGAGCGGCGCGCGGCTAGCGCTGACGGCGGTGCACGGTATGGAGAAGCGAGGCGGGAAGCTTGCCTTGGCAACCATGTGCGTCGGCGTCGGCCAAGGCGTTGCGGTCGCGATCGAGAAGGTCAATTAAGACAATGATTTGGGAGGGCGAAAAATCGCTCTTTCCCAAATTAGTTATGTCATATAATGATCCGCGATGCGGCTCAGCGACAAAATTGCAAAGCAATTTTACGCTGGGAGTGCGATGCGAGGGAGGAGTTCGTCATGACATTGGTCTATCCAGTGCAAAGTCTCGCGGCCCATCCGCCGCGGCTGTCTCCCGCCTACAAGAGCACGGTCAAGCGCTCGCCGTCCAAGCCGCTGATCCCGATGCGGCATACGCTGTCGGAATTGACCGGACCGGTCTATGGCCACGAGACGGTGCGCGAGAACGATCACGACCTCACGGTTCACGGCAAGGGCGAGCCGATCGGCGAGCGCATCATCGTGCATGGCCATGTGCTCGATGAAGACGGTCGCGGCGTGCCGAACACGCTGGTCGAACTGTGGCAGGCCAATTCCTGCGGCCGCTATGTCCACGTCGTCGACCAGCATCCCGCGCCGCTCGATCCGAATTTCACCGGCGCCGGCCGCGCGCAAACGGACGCGCAGGGCTATTACCGCTTCATCACCATCAAGCCCGGCGCCTATCCCTGGGGCAATCACCACAATGCTTGGCGGCCCGCCCACATCCATTTCTCGGTATTCGGGCACTCCTTCGTCTCTCGCCTGGTGACGCAAATGTATTTCCCGGGCGATCCGCTGTTCCCGTTCGATCCGATCTTCAATTCGGTCACCGACGAGAAGGCGCGCAACCGGATGATCTCGTCATTCGATCTGGAGAACACCAAGCCGGATTGGGCGCTGTGCTACCGCTTCAACATTGTGCTGCGCGGGCGCAACGCCACGCCGATGGAGAACAAATAGTGCCACAGACCAAGCCGGACGGCATCACCCCGTCGCAGACCGTCGGTCCGTACTTCGCCTATGGCCTGACGCCGAACGGCAAATACGACTGGAACGACGCGTTCAACAACAATCTGGTGACGCCGGACACCTCAGGCGAACGCATTCGCGTCGAGGGAACGGTATTCGACGGCGACGGCGTGCCGCTGCCGGATTGCATGCTGGAGATCTGGCAGGCGGACGCGCAGGGCAGGTTCAGTGACCCGCAGGACAAGCGCGCGCCGCCGAATTCGTCGTTCAAAGGGTTCGGCCGCATCGGCACCGATGCCAAAGGCGGCTACGCGTTTGACACCATCAAGCCGGGCATCGTGCCCGATCCCGACGGCAAGCCGCAGGCGCCGCATATCCTGCTTGCGGTGTTCGCACGCGGCATGCTCCTGCATAACTACACGCGAATTTATTTCGACGGTGAGGCCGCCAATGCCGCCGATCCGGTGCTGGCGCTGGTGCCGGCCGAGCGCCGCTCCACGCTGATCGCGACGCGCCAGCCGGGCAGCGGCAATGCGAGCTATCGTTTCGACGTACATCTGCAGGGCGACAACGAGACGGTGTTCTTCGACGTCTGATCGGCGTTGGCGCGGAAGCTTGCGCCGATGTCTTCAATTGCCGCAGGACATGGCGCTGATGGTTCAATCCCCGACCCGCGAAAAATTTCTGACCGGGTTGATCGGTGCGCCGATCGCGCAGTCCGCGGCGCCGGCAATGCATGAGCAGGCCGGCGACGCGTTGGGCGTTCGCTGCCACTATCAATTGATTGAGGTCGCGGGCGCCGATGCAGCCGGCTTGCGCGCGTTGCTCGACGGTGTAAGACGCCTTGGCTTTGCCGGCGTGAACGTCACGTTTCCATACAAAGAAGCCGTGGTTCCATTGCTCGATGAAATGTCGGCGCGGGCGCGTGACATCGGCGCGGTGAATACCGTTGTCGTGCGCGATGGACGGCTGATCGGACATAACACAGACACCACGGGCTTCGAGCGGGCTATCGCCGATCTGGTCGCTGCTTCCAATCGCGGAGCGGTCGCGCTGATCGGCGCCGGCGGCGTCGGCAAGGCGATCGCATTCGCGCTCGCGAGTCTCGGCGTGGTCGGAATCAGCATTTTCGATGCCGATCGCGCCAAGGCCGAACGGTTGGCGACGCAATTGCGCGACCGTCTGGAAGCGCGGGTTGCCGATGACATCGCGGACGCGCTGCAAGCCGTCGCTGGCGTGGTCAACGCAACGCCTATCGGCATGCTGCCGGACTGCGGCATGGCCGTGCCGGAAGCGCTGTTGAATCGCGGTTTGTGGGTGGCCGATGCGGTCTATACGCCGCTATGGACGCCGCTCCTGACTGCAGCAAAGGCAAGAGGCGCGAGGCTCATGACTGGGCGCGAACTTGCCATCTATCAGGCCGCGGACGCGTTTGAATTGTTTACCGGATTGAAGCCGCCGGCCGACGTAATCCAGAATGCGTTCGACGCCGTGATGGCAAGCAGATACGGCGTGAAGAATGTCGCCTCGGTTTCGCAGATAATGGATCCGGCATGAGCGAACCATCCGAGGAAGCCGCCAACAGGACGCGCGAAGTGTTGGGCCTGCTCGGCTTTCTGCTGGTTGCGACCGCCCAGGTCTCCAACATGATCCTGGCGCGTGGTGTTGCCGGAACCGTGCCGCCGTTCTCGATCGCCTTCTTCCGCTGGAGCATCGTCGCGCTCGGCCTCTTGCCGGCCATTGTGATGGCATTGCGGGAGAAGCCCGGCCTGTTGCAGGGGCAGACGCTCGGCATCGTGGCGGCTGGCTTTCTCGGCATGTTCGTATGCGGCGGCCCAGTCTATGTCGCTGGCGTTACGACGTCGGCAATCAACCTGGCGCTGATCATGGCGCTGTCGCCGCTTGCGGTCCTGTTGTTCTCTTTCGTATCGGGCCAGGAATCGATCCATCGAAATCAGATTATCGGCATGCTGCTGTCGCTGGTGGGCGCGGCGCTGATCATTACCAAGGGACAGGCCACCATTGGCGCCGGCGTGGTGACCGGCGATCTCCTCGCACTGATGGCGATGCTGGGCTGGGCGGGCTACACCCTGCTGCAGAACCGTGTCGGCAGCGGTGTGAGCTTTCTGGCGCGGATCGGTCTGTTCGCCGCAGCGGGCGCGCTGTTCTCGCTGCCGTTCGCCATCCATGAAATGTGGTCGGCGCCTGCCGCTGCGTTCAGCGGGCGGGCGGCGCTGGTCTATCTCTTCGCAGGACTGGTCCCCGGTCTTTTTGCCTATTCGGCCTATGCTTATCTCGGCGCGAAATTCGGCGCGGTGTCGACGTCGCTGAGCCTTTATCTCGGACCGATTGTGAGCGCGGTGCTGTCGATCCTGTTTCTTGGGGAGGCGCCGACCATGATCCATCTGATCGGCGGCGCGCTGTCGCTCGGTGGCATGTGGTTGAGCCTGCAGGCCAAGCAGGGCGGGTCATCGCCCTAACGCGACATCGGCTTAGTCAATACTAAGGCATCTTCCGAGCTCGATGCGCGGCATGGCCGCCTTCGGCGTCGTCGCCTCGGCTTGACAATAATCGATCGGTTATATAACATATCATTTATATAACTGATCCGAGATGGACGATGTCAAACCTCGACGCCGCCTTTTCCGCGCTGGCGGACCCAACACGCCGGGCGATCCTTGCCCGCCTCGCGTTGGGCGAGGCCACCGTCATGGAGTTGGCCGAGCCGTTCGAGATGACGCAGCCCGCAATATCCCGACATCTCAAGGTGCTCGAGGGCGCAGGTCTCATTCTCCGCCGGGTCGAAGGCACGAAGCGGCCGTGCCGGCTGGCGCCGACGGCCATTGCCGAGATCGACCAATGGCTCGGGATGCTGCGCCAGACCCTGAGCGCGAGTTACAACCGGTTGGACGATGTGCTGGCCGAAATGAAAACCCAGGAGTGAAAGGTAATCCCATGAGTAAGTTGACGCTGAAGACCGAAGGCGACACCCACGTCGTGGTTACCAGGCGCTTTGCCGCCACGCCGGAGGCGGTGTTTCGCGCGCACACCGAACCCGCGCTGATCCAGAAATGGCTGCTTGGTCCGGAAGGCTGGACGATGCCGGTCTGCATCAACGAGGCGCGCCCGGGCGGCAAGATTCGCTACGAATGGAGCGACGGCAAAGGTGGTGGCTTCTACCTGACCGGTGAATTTATCGAGGTGGTGCCGTTCAGCCGGCTCGTACACGTCGAACGGATGCATCTGCCCGACCCGACACCGGACAATCATGTCGAAACAAATTTTTCACCCGACGGCACCGGCACATTAATGACCATGCGGATGACGCTGCCCGATGCTCAGACGCGCGCTACGATGCTGGCGACCGGCATGGAAGATGGTATGGAGGCGAGCTACGCGCGGCTTGACGCACTTTCGATACCGACGCGGCCGTAACGAAAACCGCGAGCCGGCGGCCTACTCCATCACCGCATGATCCGGCGCGATCGACTGCTTGCGCAGCGTCGCCTTGGTCGAGCCGATCATGATGGCGAGCGGGATGGCGCAGGCGGTGAAGATCATCACGAGCTGATAGTCATACGAAAACGCGATGATCTGCGCCTGCACCTTGACCATCATGTCGGCCATGGCGCGGCCCTTGTCAGTGGCGAGATCGATCATGTCGCGCACGCCCGGCATCTGCAGGGCGTGATTGAACGGGTTGATGTGCTCCGACAGCACCGCGTAGGTGTAGCGCGTGCCTTGCGTCAGTTGCGAAATCACGAGCGAGATCCCGATCGAGCTGGCGACATTGCGCATCAAGGTCAGCATCGAGGTGCCGTCGGTGCGCAGATGATTGGGCAGCGTCAAAAACGCCACGGTGGAGAGCGGCACGAACACCAATCCGAAGCCAAAGCCCTGCACCACGCTGATGATCACAATCTCGGTGGCGCCGGTCTGGTCGGTCCAGCCGGTCATGTAGAACAGCGACAGGCAGGTGATGCCGAGGCCTGAGACGATCAGCGTTCGTGCCTCGATATGGTTCATCATGCGGCCGACCAGCATCATCGCCACGAACGTGCCGCAGCCGCGGCTCGCCAGCAGAAGCCCGGCGGTGATGATGGGATAGCCGATCACGTTCTGCAGGAACGGCGAGGAAAGGGCCATAGTGGAAAACAGCACCAGCCCCATCACGGCCATGAACACGCAGCCGGCGACGAAATTCTTGTCTTTGAACAGCGCGAACTGGATGAACGGATGTTGCGTCGTTAGCGAATGCGCCAGGAAATAATAGAAGCCGATGCCGGCGATGATGAACTCGGCTATGATCTCGTTGGATTCCAGCCAGCCGAGCTGCTCGCCGCGGTCGAGCGCGAGCTGCAGCGCACCGATGGCGACCGCCAGCGCTGTGAAGCCGAACCAGTCGAAGCGCAGCTCGATGTCCTTCTTGGTTTCGTCCATGAAGATGGCGAGGCCCAGCACGGTGACAATGCCGAACGGCAGGTTGACGAAGAACACCCAGTGCCAGGAATAGGTTTCGGTCAGCCAGGCGCCGAGCGACGGGCCCATGATCGGGCCCATCATCACGCCCATACCCCAGATCGCCATTGCTTTGGCGCGTTCGTGCAGCGCATAGGAATCGAGCATTACGGCCTGCGACAGCGGCACCAGCGCCGCGCCGAACACGCCTTGCAGCAGACGAAACACCACCATCTGGCCGATGTCCTGCGCCAATCCGCACATCACGGAAGCAATGGTGAAGCCGGCCGAGCAGATGATGAAGATGCGCTTGCTGCCGAAGCGGTTGGCGATCCACCCGACCGGCGCGGTCATGATCGCGGCGGCAACGATATAGGACGTCAGCACCCAGTTGATCTGGTCCTGCGACGCCGACAGCGTTCCTTGCATGTAGGGCAGCGCGACGTTGGCGATCGTCGTGTCCAGCGCCTGCATGATGGTCGCCGTCATGGCGCAGATCGTCACCATGTTCCGGCGCAGGCCGGGAACGGATGCCGATGGCTGGCCCGGTGTCGCCATCGCGCTAATCGTGGTCCTGGTTCGCCGTCGCTGGCGACAGGCCGAGCAGGGCTGACAGCGAGCGGCGATGGTTGGTGTCGATGGTGGCGTAGACGCTCATGCCGGCCTTCAGCTTGCGGACGAATTTGTCGTTCTTATCGAAATAGATCCGCACCGGAACGCGCTGCACCACCTTGACGAAATTGCCCGACGCGTTCTGCGGCGGCAAGATCGCGAATTGCGCACCCGTGCCGGGCGAGAGCGAGCCGACCGTGCCCTTGAACGGGTGGTTGGGAAAGGCATCGACCTCCAGTGTGACCGACTGGCCGACCGCGACATAGGTGAAATCGGATTCCTTCGGATTGGCGTCGACCCACGGATTCGCGGTGTCGATGATGCTGAACACCGGCGTGCCGGCGGTGACAAAGCGGCCGAGCTGGATCTGCTCGACCTGCGTCGCAATGCCGGCCATCGGCGCGCGCATCACGCTGTGGTCGAGATTGCGCTGGGCCTGGTCGAGCGCGGCCTTGGCCTGGGCATAGGGCGGAAATTCCTCGAGCGGCAGATCGGGATTGCCGAGCAGTTGGGCTTTGGCGGTCGCGATCTTCTGCTGCAGCAACTGATACTGCGCGCTCGCGGTGACGAGGGCGGTCGACGCGTTATCGAGATCGAGCTGCGAGCCGAAATTGTTCTTCACCAGCGCCGACTTGCGCTCCACGTCACGCCGCTTCAGGTCCATGCCCTGCTGCGACAGCTCGCTCATCTGGCTGTAGATCTTGAGATCGGCGATCAGATTGTCATAGGTGACCTTGGCCTGCGCGAGGTTGGCCTTGGCCTGCGCCACGGCTAGGCGAAAGGGGACGGGATCGATTTCGAACAACACGTCGCCTGGATTGACCTGCTGGCCTTCCTTCACCACGACCTTCTCGATCTTGCCTGATATGTCGGGCGTGATCAGAACCTTCTGCGCGCCGACATAGGCGTCGTCGGTGGTCACGTAGCGGCCGCCGTTGAGATAGAACGTCACGCCGGTGACCAGCGCAGCCAGCGGCAACACCACCAACAACAGGAAGCGGCGGTAGCGCCGCATGCCGGCCATCAGCCGGCGGCGCGGCTCGGCCGCGAGTTTCGGCCGTGACGGCGTCGCGGGAGCGCCCTTCTGCTCGGGCGGGAATTTGAGCACGGGATCAGCCATAGCGCTGCTCCTTTCGCGGAGGCTCGTTCGCCGGATTCTGGATCGCGCTGCGAACGTTCTCCTTGATCAGGTCGAGTTGGTCGAGCAGGCGGTGGGCATCGGTGGGATTGATGCCCTCGAGCGCGGTCGCCGTCAGTTCGGAGCGAAGCCCGGCGAGCTTGCCGAGCAGCGGCCGCGCGGCCTTGCGCAGATACAGGCGATTGACGCGGCGGTCATTCTCGTCGCCGCGCCGTTCGATCCAGCCATTGTCGCAGAGCTTGTCGATCAGCCGCGTCAGCGTGATCGGCTGCATCTCCATCTGTTCGGCAAGTTCAGACTGCTTGAGCCCCTCGGCGCGCTCGACCTTGGCCAGTACCGCCCATTGCGCGCGGGTGATGCCGTAGCGCGCCGCCTGCCGGTCGGCATAGGCGCGCACCATCCGTTGCACCTCGCCAAGCGTAAACAGGAAATTCATGTCCACGGAACCGCGCATAGCCAGCCTCCATAAGCTTGCGATATGATAAGCTTGCTTATGAATTCCGCACGCCGAGTTAATAATGGCCTGATCCGCTTCCAGCACATGGCTGGGAACCAAAGCGTGCGCGGGCTTTAGGATTGGCCCTCAAACTGGTACAAAGGTGAATATGAGCCTGACAAAGCCAACATTTCCTGCGCCCGACCACGATCACGGCCGCTGCACTGCGGAAGCGATCGCGCATGCCGAACAGGTTTGCGCGCGGCGGGCGCAGAAATTTACCCCGATTCGGCGTCAGGTGCTGCAGGCGCTACTGTCGAGCCATCGCCCGCTCGGGGCCTATGAGGTGATCGACGAGCTCGCCAAATCGATGCCGCGGCCAGCGCCGATCACGGTCTACCGCGCGCTCGATTTCCTGATGGAGAACGGCCTCGTCCACCGCATCGAGAGCCGCAATGCGTTCCTTGCCTGCGCGCATGATCATGACGAGACCTCGATGGTGGCGTTTTTGATCTGCGAGCGCTGCGGCTCGGTCGGTGAAATTCCCGCAGCCCCCGTGGCGCAAAGCCTCAATGCGGCGGCGCGCGCATCCGGATTCGCGCCAAAGCTCTCCGTCGTCGAGATCGCCGGCACCTGCGCCCATTGCCAGAAATAACGAGAACACGGCGCCAGGCCGGCCACGAGGGCTAATGTCGTCCAAGCCAGTAGAATCTTCCGCCGGGCGTGCGCTCACGCCGGGTGCCATCGCCTTGATGCTGATGCTCTGCCTGAGCTGGGGGTTCAACCAGATCGCAGTCAAGCTCGCGCTGCCCGATATTCCGCCGATGCTGCAGGCATTGATCCGCTCCGCCGGCGCCTTGCCGGTCATGCTGTTCGCCGGGTGGCTGCGCGGCGTAAAATTCTTCGAGCGCGACGGCTCGCTCGTCCCCGGGCTGCTGGCCGGCATGTTGTTCGGGGTAGAGTTCGTGCTGATCTTCAGCGGACTGGTGTTCACATCGGCGTCGCGCGCCGCCGTGTTCCTGTACACCGCGCCGTTCTTCGTCGCGCTCGGCTCCTACCAGTTTCTTGGCGAGCGCCTGAGCATGATGCAATGGGGTGGGCTGGGCCTGAGCTTTGCCGGTGTCGCGCTGGCAATCGGCGTGCCGCAGGCAAATGTCGATGCAAAAGTGTTGCTCGGCGACCTGCTGGTGGTCGGCGGCGGCGCGCTATGGGGCGCGACCACGCTGATCGCCAAGGGCACGAAACTTCGTAACGCGGCTCCGGAAAAAGCCCTTGGCTATCAGGTGGCCGTATCGATTCCGATCCTGGGCTGTGCATCCCTGCTGTTCGGCGAAAAGATCACCCACATGCCGAGCGCGCTGTCGATTTCGCTGTTGGCTTATCAGGCGATCTGGGTGGTGGGCTGCACCTTCGTGCTGTGGTTCGCGCTGGTGAAGACCTATTCAGCCAGCAAACTGTCGTCGTTCACCTTCGTCACGCCGCTGTTCGGCGTCGTCGCCGCCTATTTCATCCTGCACGATACGCTGACGATTGCGTTCGGTGTTGCGGCGCTGCTGGTCATCGCGGGGCTCTATCTCGTGAACAAGCCGGATCCGAAGGTGGTGCCGGATCCGAACGTGCCAGCGTAGTGGCCGCGACACTCGTCATTGCGAGCGAAGCGAAGCAATCCATCGCGCCGCAAGCGGAGACGTGGATTGCTTCGTCGCTGTCGCTCCTCGCAATGACGTGGAAAGAGCGCGGGTCTACGTTCTACCCCGTCTCGATCGGCAGCGACGCATCCTTGGCCCATTCACCCATCGAGCCATCGTAAAGGGTGAGATTGTCGTAACCGAGCTGGTAGAGCAGGAACAGGTCGATCGTCGCCGAAATGCCGCCGCCGCAATAGGCGACCACGCGCTTATCATTGGTGATGCCCTGGGCCTTGAATTTGGCTTCCGCCTCCGCCAGCGGCACGAAGGCCTTGGTCTTGGGATCGAGCAGCGTCGCGGCCGATAGGTTGCAACTGCCGGGTATGCGGCCGGGTCGGCCGTAGCGGCTTGGCTCGAGGCCCTGGTGAAACTGCGGGCCGAGCGCGTTGACGACGACCGTATTGCGCTCCGAGGAGGCCGCGAGCGTCTCGTGTTTGTCGACGAAAAATCCGCCCCTCGGCTTCGCCGTGAAGGTCGCTGGCGAATATCCGCTCGCGGGGCCGGTTTCGAGCGGGCGGCCTTCGAGCTTCCATTTGTCGAGACCGCCGTCGAGCACCGCGACTTTCTCGAAGCCGAGCGATTTGAGCATCCACCAGAACCGCGTCGCCCACATTGGCGTGCCGACGCTGTACAGCACGACCTGGTTTTCATTGGATACGCCGTGACGGCCGAACGCCTGCTCGAGCTGCGCGACATCGGGCATCATGAAGCGCAGCTCGGTATTGGGATCGGAGAACTCGCCCTGCAGATCGAGAAAATCCGCACCGGGAATATGCCCGGCCTCGAACGTGTGCCGTCCGGGTACGGTGAGATAGGGCTGGCTGCTGCCTTCGGGCGCGGGTTCGAGATAGGTGGTGCAGTCGAACAGCCGCAGGTCGCCTTGGCCGAGAATATCTGTGAGTTCCGCAGTAGAGATGAGCTCGTTACGCCCCGACATTGTCGCCCTCCCGTTATTCTGGCCGAATGCTAGGGCTCGCGTCGGACTATGGAAAGGCGGTCTGGCGCACGCCTGCCCTTTCAATTCGGCGATTCCTGTCCAATATATCGGTTAACGGAAGACGAGGTCTTTTGCCCTGCTTTCGGCGGCTGCGGCTGGCCTAAGCTACTGAACATACAAGATAAAAGTACGCTATGTGACAAGGCGCACACTGCCTTCGCCGCCCCCTTGGTACATGTCACCAAAACCTGATATTCGAGGCCCCATGAACAAGCCCGAAATAATCCCGCAAGACGACGTCGCTGGCCCCCGCGGCCGGCACAAAACCACCCAAGTCATGGTCGGCAATGTTGCCGTCGGTGGGGGTGCACCGATCGTCGTGCAGTCGATGACCAACACCGACACCGCCGATGTCGAAGGCACAATCGCGCAGGTCGCGGCGCTATCGCGCGCCGGATCGGAAATGGTGCGCATCACGGTGGACCGCGAGGAAGCTGCTGCCGCCGTTCCGCACATCCGCGACGGCCTGCGCAAGCGCGGCATCACCACGCCCCTGATCGGCGATTTCCACTATATCGGCCACAAGCTGCTCGCCGAATATCCGGCCTGCGCCGAAGCGCTCGACAAGTACCGCATCAATCCCGGCAATGTCGGCTTCAAGAACAAGCGCGACACGCAATTCGCCGACATCATCGAGATCGCCAACAAGAACAACAAGCCGGTCCGCATCGGCGCCAATTGGGGTTCGCTCGACCAGGAATTGCTGACCAAGCTGATGGACGAGAACACCGCTTCGCCGAACCCGCGCGATGCGCGCGCGGTGACGCGCGAGGCCATGGTGCAGTCGGCGTTGCTGTCGGCCGCCCGCGCCCAAGAACTCGGCATGCCCAAGAATCGCATGATCCTGTCGGCCAAGGTTTCCGCCGTGCAGGACCTGATCGCGGTCTATCAGGAGCTGGCGCGCCGCTCGGATTACGCCATCCACCTCGGCCTGACCGAAGCCGGCATGGGATCGAAGGGCATCGTGGCTTCATCCGCCGCGCTCGGCATCCTGCTGCAAGACGGCATCGGCGACACCATCCGCATTTCGCTCACGCCTGAGCCCGGCGGCGACCGAACGCTGGAAGTTCAGGTCGCGCAGGAATTGCTGCAGACGATGGGCTTCCGCACTTTTGTGCCGCTGGTCGCGGCATGTCCCGGCTGCGGCCGCACCACCTCGACCACGTTCCAGGAACTGGCGCGCTCGATCCAGGATTTCATCCGCGAGGAAATGCCGGGCTGGAAAACGCAATATCACGGCGTCGAGCAGCTTAACGTCGCGGTGATGGGCTGCATCGTCAACGGCCCCGGCGAGTCCAAGCACGCCAACATCGGCATCTCCCTGCCCGGCACCGGCGAAGCGCCGGCCGCGCCCGTGTTTGTCGACGGCAAGAAGTTCCGCACCCTGCGCGGACCCACGATTGCCGCCGACTTCAAGGCGCTGGTGATCGATTATATCGACCAGCGCTATGGCAAGGGCAACAAGACGCCCGAGAGCACGGTGACCGCGGCGGAGTAGATCGTAGCCCGGGTGTAGCCAACGGGTCGCGCGAATGCGCGCCCGATGACAGGCTCCGCGAAACCCGGGACTTTCGTGCAAGCTGATAGCTTGATCCCCGGATTGCGCTTCGCTCTATCCGGGCTACGATGGTTGAAAATAACAGCCATCGGAGAGACGCCCATGTCATCGCTGTCCGGCAAGCAGGGACCGCGCTACCGGCATATCGCCGACGAAGCCCAACCCTACGAGACCATTGCGGTCGAGAAACTCACGCCGATCATCGGCGCGGAAATCTCCGGCGTCGATATCGGCAAGCTCGTATCCGACGATGCGCGCTCCAACCGGCAGATGGACGAAATCCATCGCGCGCTCGCCGAGAACCTCGTCATCTTCTTTCGCGACCAGCATATCACCCCGCAACAGCATCTCGCCTTCGGCCGCAAGTTCGGTGAGTTGCACGTGCATCCGGCGGCGCCCAATGAGGGCGACCCGGCGCTGATGAAGATCTATGCCGATAAGAATTCACCGCGCGCCAATGGCGAAGGCTGGCACAGCGACGTGTCCTGCGACGTCGAGCCGCCGATGGGATCGATCCTCTACATCAAGCAATGCCCGCCGAGTGGCGGCGACACGCTGTTTGCCAACATGTACGCCGCCTATGAGGCGCTGTCGGACCGGATGAAGACCTATCTCGACGGGCTGACCGCATTGCACGACGGCGAGCAGACCTATCGCGGGCTCTACGCCAACTATGGCGTCGCCGACCGGGTGGAATATCCTCGTGCCGAGCACCCCGTGGTGCGCACGCATCCCGTCACCGCTAAGAAGGCGCTCTACGTCAATCGCGGCTTCACCCGCCACATCATAGGCATCCCGCGCGACGAGAGCGATGCCATGCTGGCCTATCTCTACCAGCACGCGGAGAACCCGCTGTTCCAATGCCGCTTCCGCTGGACGGAAAACGCCATTGCGTTCTGGGACAACCGCTGCGCCCAGCATCGCGCGATGTGGGACTACTGGCCGCACACGCGGTCGGGCACGCGGGTGACGGTGAAGGGGGAGAGGCCGGTGTAGAGCTGCGTGTCGTGCCCCGGACGCAGTGCATCGCGCAGCGATGCACTGCAGAGCCGGGGCCCACGGTTTGCATCCACAATGGGTCCCGGCTCTGCAGCGCGTCACTTCGTGCCGCGCTGCGTCCGGGACACGTGAGCAGGACGGACGTTGACGTTATCGGCTACTCGCGCCATCTTCCGCAAAAGCAAGAACAACATCGGGAGTCGCCCCATGCTCCGCGCAGAAGACAACAAATTCCTCACCGAGAGCGGTGCAGGGACCGGCATGGGCGAACTGTTGCGCCGCTTCTGGATTCCGGTGCTGCTCTCGGAAGAACTGCCTGAGGCCGACGGTCCGCCGAAAAAGATCGTCGTGATGGGCGAGCAACTGCTCGCCTTCCGCGACACAAACGGCGTCGTCGGCGTCATCGATCAATATTGCCCGCATCGCGGCGCCAATCTCTGGCTTGGCCGCAACGAGGAGTGCGGCATCCGCTGCGTCTATCACGGCTGGAAGTTCGACACCTCGGGTGCCTGCGTCGACATGCCGACCTCCTATCCCGACCTGAACGCGAAAGATCTGATCCGCATCAAGTCCTATCCGGTGCGCGAATGGGGCGAGATGATCTGGGCCTATATGGGCCCGGCGAACCAGATGCCTGAATTGCCCGATCTGGAAATGGCGCTGGTGCCGCCCTCGCATCGCTACGTCTCGAAGAAATGGCAGGACTGCAACTGGGTGCAGGCATTGGAAGGCTCAATCGACACTGCGCATTTTACCTTCGCGCATCTCTCCTTCGAGAAGGAAGAGAACGAGATCCTCGACATCAAGAAGCACTTTGTGAACCCGCTGACGCGGGTGGCGACCGACCACATGCGCTGGATCGCCGAGGACCCGCGACCCGTCATCAAGATCAACCCCCATGAGGCCGGGCTGACGATCGCCGGCGGACGTCTCACCGGCAGCGATAATATCTACTGGCGCATCGCTCAGTTCCTGATGCCGGTGCATGCCTATGCGCCGAGCGCGATGCCGGGCGAGAACATCTTTGGTCAGAGCTTTGTGCCGGTCACCGATACAAATTGCTGGATTTACACCTATGCCTGGAATCCGGAACGGCCGATTACGGATGCCGAACGTGAGGCCTACGATCGCGGCAACGGCGTCATTGCGGAAGTCGACGAGAATTATGTGCCGCTGCGCAATAAGTGGAACGACTACCTGATCGATCGCAAGCTGCAGAAGACCCATAGCTACACCGGCATCAAGGGCGTGTCCGAGCAGGACGCTGCCGTCCAGGACAGCCAGGGCCCGATCGCCGACCGCACGCGCGAACATCTCGGCCCGACCGACCTCGGCATCATGCATTTCCGCAAGCTCGTGATGGACGCCGCCCGGGCGCTGCAGAAGGGCGAGGCGCCGCCGCATCTGAAGCATCAGGACCGCTATGCCGTGCGCTCCGGCGCCTGCGTCACCAGCAAAGCCAAGGACCTCACCGCTGTCATGATCGAGCGGTTCGGCGATGCCGCCGGCTATGTCGGGCCGGGGCGGAACGCGGCAGCGGAGTAGGTACAGCTTTTCCGCGTCATTGCGAGCAAAGCGAAGCAATCCAGTGTCGCTCAACAAACCTAAGTCTGGATTGCTTCGTTGCTTCGCTCCTCGCAATGACGAGGGGAGTGCTGCGCAATGATCACAACGTGAGCTTCCGATGCTCCCGATTGCTCAAACTGGCTTCCTCCAGGTCGAGGTCGCGTTCGATCCGTCGCCTGGTTTCGTCTGTAATCTTGCCGTCGCGGAGCAGGGCATGGATGAATTTCCGCTCGGCTCCAATCAATTCCAGCGTCAGTTCGGCGCCCGCAGCCGTAGCGTCGTGTGCGTCGGGTTCAAGTGAATTGGGAAGCTGGCTCGTGCGTATCTCGTGCCGTGCGCGCAGCAGCTTGACGACTTCATCGGAGAGTTCGCGGTCGTCGGTAATGACGTCGAGCGATTTGAGCGCTGCATGGAGCGCTTCGCGCCGCGCCGCGATCTCGGCTTCATGCTCCGCCAGGTGCTCGGTACGGCCATCCCTGGTGACGCCGAGCCATCGTGCCACCGGCGATAATCCGAGCCCCAATCCCACCAGCGTGATAAAGATAACGCCGAAGGCAATGAACAGGATCATGTCGCGGTAAGGAAACGCCTCGCCGCTCGGTAGAGCGAACGGCAGGGCCAGCGCCGCGGCCAGCGACACCGCGCCGCGTACGCCGGTAAAGGCGACCACGAACGCGGCCTGCCAGGATGGCGCCGGGTCACGCTCGCGGGTCCGCTTGCTGAGGAGCCGCGGCAGATAGGTTGCCGGGTAGACCCAGGCAAAGCGCGCGACGATGACGATGACGGCGACCAGCGCGGTTGCGAGCAGGATATCCTGCAGCGGAAATGCCTTCGATTTCTCGAATAGGAGCCGCATCTGGAATCCCGTCAGAAGGAACAATAGCCCCTCGACCAGATAGATCACGAGGTCCCAGAAGAAGATGCCCTGCAGGCGCGTGGCGGATGAAATCAACAGCGGGCCGTTCCAACTGATGTAGAGGCCGCAGGCCACGGTCGCGATCACGCCGGAGCCGCCGAGATGTTCGGGGATCCAGTAGGCGAGGTAGGGCGTGATCAGCGACAGCGTGATCTCGACCTGCGGGTCCCGCGCGCGGTGCCGTGCGCGCAATGACAGCCAGCCGACCGCGAGGCCGAACAGGATTTCGCCGATCACGATGACGGCGAAGGTACCGGTGGCATTCGGCAGCGAGAACAAGCCGGTCGAAATCGCTGCCACCGCGAACCGATAGAGGATCAGCGCGGTAGCGTCGTTGGCCAGTCCCTCGCCCTCGAGTACGACAAGAATGCGGCGCGGCATGCCGAGCTTGCGGGCAATCGCCAGCGGCGCCACCACATCGGGCGGCGCGACGATCGCTCCCAGCAGGAAGCCGACGCCCCAGGGCAGCCCGATCAGATAGTGTGTTGCGGCCGCGACCGCGAAGGCGGTGAAGATCACGCAGCCGACCGACAGCAGGATGATCGGACGGAGATTGTATTTGAATTCGCGCCAGCTCATGGCGACGCTCGCCGAATAGATCAGCGGCGGCAGAAACACCAGCAGCACCAGCTCGGGCGGCAATTCTACCGTCGGCATGCCCGGCACGAAGGCCAGCGCGATGCCGGCGAGCAGCAGCAGGATGGCCGGGGCGACGTTGATTCGCCGCGCCAGCAATGCGGTGCCTGCCAGCACCGCGAGCAGGATCAAAAAGATCTGAAATTTGGCTTCCATGATCGCCCCCTTCGCAGGGAAAAACCGCGAGGTCAATGCGCAGGGCGCGCGCTCACGAACGAAGGGCGATGCGTTTTGAAATCGTTCCTGACAAAACTATGAGAGCGCATCAGACCGCGCCCCGGCGTCGGCAGGCGAAGCGGACGGGAGCATTGCCGTGGAGCAAACTGGTGGGCATGCCAATTGTGATCGGCGCCAGGATCGGCGATCTTCCTGGCCGCGCGCGCGTCGGGGGCTTGAGTAGATATTACTCACGCAGATCGTAGCGATAGGATTTCGAGACGATCTTCCAGCCGTCGCGCAGCTTCATCGCTACCAGATAGTCGGTGAAATAGCGCGGCGGCAACTGGCAGCGCACCTTGATGAAGGCGGTCTGATCATCCGAGCGATCAATCGTCACGATGAAATCCTCGCGCGGCTTTCCTTCAGCCTTGGCGGAGGGCCGCTTGCGTACCCGGTCGAGCCAGTCCGGCACGGTCAGCACCTGCAACTCGCCCTTCTCCAGCCAGCGCAAATCGGCGCTTCTGTCAAAGATCGCGCCGAGCTTGTCGGCATCGCCCTCATAGAGGCCATCGAAATAGGTCTGCACCACGGCTTCGACAGTCGATCGGTCTGGGCTCACGGCTTTCCTCCCGGGCAAGACAGAAATCATTCGAGGCGAATTTAGCCATGGACCGGCGGATTGCGCTATTGAGAAAAGGTGAACGCTCGCATCGTTGCCGAAGAATGCGCCTGTCCCGCGGGGCTGCGCCGGGAACCCCGGTGGAAACGGCAAAGGCGGTGACCGAACCTGCGGGCCTGTTCGCCTGACTAAGGATATAGCGAGGGGGCCGATTCACGTCTGCGTGGTTCGTGACTTAACTCACAAAGCGGTGGTCTCGCTTCTGATAGGCAGACCGGTGTGGTAAAAAAGTACGAGACTCCGGAGGAGTCATGATGATGTCTGGATCGCTAAAATTGTGCCGATGGGCACTTGCAGCCGCCGCCTTCCTGCTGGTGAGCGAGCCGGCCTTTGCCGAGAAGCGCGTCGCGCTGATCCTCGGCAACTCCGCCTACCAGAATGTCGCACCGCTCACCAACCCGGTTAACGACAGTTCCAAAATCGCGGCGACGCTGAAGGACGCTGGCTTCGACGTCGTCGATTCCCGCCGCGACTTGCCGGCGGCCGAAACCCGTCGCGCGCTGCGCGACTTCGCCGATCGCGCGCGCGATGCCGATATCGCCGTGGTCTATTACGCCGGCCACGGGATCGAAGTTGACGGCGCGAACTACCTGATTCCCGTCGATGCGCGGCTGGAACGCGATACCGACATTTATGACGAGGGCCTCTCGCTCGATCGCATCCTGATTGCAATCGAGCCGGCCAAGAAGCTGCGACTCGTGATTCTCGACGCCTGCCGCGACAATCCGTTTGCCCGCACCATGAAGCGTACCGTCGCGTCGCGTGCGATCGGGCAGGGGCTTGCCAAGGTCGAGCCGACCAGTCCGAACGTCCTGATCGCGTATTCGGCCAAGGCCGGTTCGACGGCGGCCGACGGTGACGGCCAGAACAGCCCGTTCACGGCGGCGCTATCGAATCATTTGACCAAGCCCGGGCTCGACGTGCGCCGCGCGTTCGGCTTTGTCCGCGACGAGGTGCTCAAGACCACCAACAATCGGCAGGAACCCTTTGTGTATGGTTCGCTGGGCGGTGAAGACGTGCCGCTGGTGCCGGCACCGCGCGCGGCGCCGGCGACCGCTGCGCCAGCCCTGAGCGCGCAGGCCGAAGCCCGCCGCGACTACGAACTGGCGCTACAGATCGGCAACAAGAGCGCGCTCAACGCCTTCCTTGCGCAATATCCCGACGGCTTCTATTCGAGCCTCGCAAAACTTCAGCTCGACAAGATCGCGGCCGAGGAGGCGCGCGTTGCGGCGACCGAGAAGGCGCGGCTGGCCGAGCAGGAGCGGGCGCGGCTTGCCGCCGAGGGCGCCCAGAAGTCGCAGCAGGCAAAGGCCGCGGCGGAAGCCAAGGCTGCCGAGCAGGCGCGCATCGCGGCTGAAAAGGCCAAGCAGGTGGCGCAGGAGCAGGCGGCCGCGGCCGAGCAGAAGCGCGTCGCCGCCGAAAGCGCAGCCGCCGACAAGGCGTCGGCTCCAGCACCTGCGGAGAAGGACAAAGCCGTAAACGTTGCTGCCCTCACGGCCGGCACGCCGCAGGCCGACGTCACAAAATCGGTGCAGGCCGAACTGCGCCGCGTCGGCTGCCTGACCGGCAATGCCGACGGCAACTGGAATAGCGCCTCGCAGCGGTCGCTGACCCTGTTCAACCGCTACGCCGGAACCAAGCTCGACACCAGGGTCGCCAGCGTCGATACGCTCGATACGATCAAGCTGAAATCGGCGCGCGTATGCCCGCTGGTCTGCGAGCACGGCTTCAAGGCCGAGGGCGAGCGCTGTACCAAGATCACCTGCGCTGAGGGCTCGTTCCTTAACAACGACAATGAATGCGAGAAGCGCAGCGCCAGGAAACCGGTCGCCAAGCGCGATAGGCCGGAACCAAGGCGCGTTCCGGAGGCAAGGCAAGCTCCAGAACCAAAACAAGTTATTGTCACGCGTTCTCGCGCGCCGACTGGTCCAGGGCTGTCATCGACAGGGCGTCCGCTTACCGGCCACGAACGTGCGGTGGGTTGCAACTCATACCAAGCCATCATGTCGGGTGTGTGCCCGTAGCCGCAGACACGCTTGGCCCCGACTCTTCTCTGTCCTGACTGCAGAGGGGGCCGGGTCCCGCTTCAAGGCCGTGACGCCAGCGATCAGATCACGCTCGCTGCGATATTCACCATTAAGGCCAGCAGCGCGGTGTTGAACACGAACGAGATGATGCCGTGCACGATCGCGGTGCGGCGAATGACCTTGTCGGTAATGCCGACGTCGGAAACCTGCGCGGTCATGCCGATCACGAACGAGAAGTAGACGAAATCCCAGTAATCCGCATCCCCGTGCGCTTCGCCGCTTGGAAACTGCAGGCCGCCGGGCTTTTTGCTGCGATAGAAATCATGGGCGTAGTGCAGCGCAAAGGCGGTATGCACCAGCGCCCATGATAATGCGATCGTCACTGTCGCCAGGATCAGCCCGGCCGGATTGCCTTTCGAGGCGCCGAGCTCGAACACGATCGCGCCAAGGCTTGCGAGGGCGCCGAACGCGGTCACCAACAGGATCAGGAAGCGGCCGTCATCCTGCAACACCGCGCTGCGCCTTATATGGCCAACGTCGCAGCGCAGCATCATGATGTAGGCAAGTACGAGATACAGTGCGGCGAAGACATCCCAGCCGACGATGAGACGTGTCGCCAGTCGACGTGTGTCAGGCAACAGGAAGAATACGGCCATACCGACAGCGAGTGCGACGAAAGTCCGCGGTCGCCCATAGACGACGCGGACCGGCATCGGCAGGCTCCGGAAGCGAACAAGGTGTTTCTCGAGTTCCTTGTCCATCCGCCCGCCTTCTAATGTGCGCTAGTTCCTGCGCTCCGCGACGAAGCGCGCGGCTGCGCGCAACACGTCGCCCTTGGCGCCGAAGATCGACAGTGCGGAATCGGCGCGCGCCAGGAGATCGCGCACGCGCTGCTTGGCGCCGTCGATGCCGAGCTGGGTGACGAAGGTGGTCTTGCCGAGCGCCGCATCCTGGCCGGTCTGCTTGCCGAGCGCTGCGGCGTCGCCCTCGACATCGAGCAGGTCGTCGGCGATCTGGAACGCCTCGCCGAGCGCGCGGCCGTAATCGTCGAGCGCCTGGTATTGCTTCGGCGTGGACTGGCCGAGGATCGCACCGGCGATGCAGCCATAGCGGAGCAGCGCGCCGGTCTTCATCTGCTGCAGCCGCGCCACGTCGACGGGTTCCCGATCGCCGAAGCGGCCCTCGCCGGCGAGGTCGAGGATCTGGCCGCCGACCATGCCGCCGATGCCGGAAGCGCGGGCCAGCGCCCGCGTCAGCAGCAGGCGCACATTGGCGTCGTTGTGGATCTCGTCGCGGGTGACGATGTCGAACGCCAGCGTCAACAGCCCGTCGCCGGCAAGAATCGCAGTGGCGTCGTCGGTCTTCTTGTGGAGCGTAGGCCGGCCGCGACGCAAATCGCTGTTGTCCATCGCCGGCAGATCGTCATGGATCAGTGAATAGCAGTGGATGCATTCGAGCGCCGCGCCGACCAGAAGGGCGGCCTCGCGCGGGACCCCGAACACCGCCGAGCTTTCGACCACCAGAAAGGGCCGCAGCCGCTTTCCGCCGCCGAGGCTGGAATAGCGCATTGCGTCCATCAGCCGCTTCGGCCGCGCGATCTCGTCGGGCAGCAGCGTATCGGATAACAGCTTCGCCAGCAGCGCTTCGGTATCCTCCGCAGTCTGGTCCAGTCGTTTGGCAAAATCGGCAGTGGCGGTCGTCATTAAGAATAGCTCCAGATCAATTTGGCCCGGACAATCGTTGATGGCAGGGGCTTCGTCAATTCCATGACGCAGGTCACAAAAGCGCTGGAAAACGCCCGAAATATCATCGAGATGTCACGTGGGTGGGGCCTGTTCAGCGGTCCCGGACGGCCTGGCTGAACCGGAAGCATCCAATTTGCGCATTGTCCGAATTTTAGTGCTGATCCTGCTGGCGCTGCTGTTGCTGCCCTATCTGGTGACGCCGTTCTACCACACCGGGCATCCGGTCTCGGCCCTGATGGCTTGGCGCTGGCTCAAGGGCGCGCCGGTGTCGCGGCAATGGATCGATTTCAAGGCGATTTCGCCTTACCTGCCGCGCTCGGTGGTCGGTTCCGAAGA
Source organism: Bradyrhizobium sp. sBnM-33 (assembly GCF_032917945.1). Classification (NCBI taxonomy): domain Bacteria; kingdom Pseudomonadati; phylum Pseudomonadota; class Alphaproteobacteria; order Hyphomicrobiales; family Nitrobacteraceae; genus Bradyrhizobium; species Bradyrhizobium sp. sBnM-33. The sequence continues at coordinate 9,040,536 of NZ_CP136624.1, read as the reverse complement.
CGCCAGATTCTGCAGCCATCACGGGGTCGATTGGGGCGCGCTGCACGACGCAATCGACGACGCCGAGGACGGCGAGCCCACCCGCGGCGGGTCGACAATTACCCAGCAGGTGGCGAAAAACCTGTTCCTGTGGCCGGGCCGCAGCGTGGTCCGCAAGGTGCTGGAACTACCGCTCGCGATGTGGATCGATCTGGTGCTGCCCAAGCAGCGGATCCTGGAAATTTATCTCAACATCGCTGAATTCGGCCCGTCCGGGCAGTTCGGGGCGGAAGCCGGGTCCCTTTACGCCTTTGGCCGTTCGGCCTCGACCCTGTCGCCGCGCGAGGCCGCTTTGCTGGCGGCGATCCTGCCCAACCCTGTCAGGCGCAGCGCCCGCAATCCCGGCCCCGGGGTGCGCCGTCTGGCCGCCACCTACACGGCGCGGGCCAATGCCGCGGCGCTACAGCGCTGCTGGAGCGAGAATCGCGCTTTCTGAGCCAATTTTCGGCCGTTTTTACCGCAGCCTGCCCTAGCTTTACGCCAGCCCATCCTCTATAAGCGCGGCCTTATCGGCATCGCAGCCCGTGCGCGAAGCGCTGGGCGGTCTGGTTTCGGACGGATGCCTCCGACAAAACACCCCTAGAGGACCGTTATGGCCGTTCCCAGAAGAAAAACATCGCCCTCGCGGCGTGGCATGCGCCGCTCGGCGGACGCGCTGAAGAAGCCGACCTATGCTGAGGACAAGGATTCGGGCGAGCTGCGCCGTCCGCACCACCTCGACCTGAAGACCGGCATGTACAAGGGCCGGCAGGTGCTGAAGAAGAAGGAATCCTGACCGGACAGGGGATAAGGCGCCGCCTCCAACGGCGTCTGCCCGAATTTGGCCAACGAGTGGGCCAACGGTTCCATGGCGAAGCGATGCTTTGCCCGGGAACATTTCCGGTCTTCCCAGCAAGGCGCGATACCCATGGTCGGTTTTCCGCTGCTTCTGATTCCGCTCGCGATCTACAACATCATCGTCTTCCTGATGCCGGAGGTATCGTTCACCGATCCGCTGGTGAAGCTGACCTTGATGTCGGGTGCGGAATGGACGGTGACGCTCAGCGACGTGCTGCTCACGCTTAGCATCCTGCTGCTGCTCGCCGAGGTCATCAAAGGCGCGCGGCCCGGCGCAAAATATCTCACCGACCATCTGCTGTCGCTGATCGTGTTCGGCGCGGCGGCAGCTGAATTTATGCTGTGGCCGAAGTTTGGCACCTCGACCTATTTCCTGATGACGGCGCTGTCGCTGGTGGATTTCGTCTCCGGCCTCGCATTGCGGACACGACGCCGTGCCGTTGCTGCGGTGGCGCCTGCGCCACCGCCAAAAGCCGCCGAAAAAGCCGAGGTGCCCGCAGCCGAACCCCGAATCGAGCCAGCACCCACAGCACCTGCGACTGCTACGACAGCGACACCGGCGGCAGCCTCTGTTGCCGAATCCGTGTTGAAGGATCGCCCCGAGCCGAAACCGGTGCAGCCCGCCCTCGCGCCTGAGGCGGCCTCGCCCGCAGCGCCGTCGCCGGAAGGACCTGCACCAGAAGCCGCTTCGCCCGAGATTCCGTCGCCGGGACTGCAGCCGGGCTCGGGCTCTCCGCGATCGCCGGATAAGCCTGACACGCCCCAGCGCTGATCTAGATGGTTTGCTGTGTCCGGAAGCCGGTATTGCGGCACCGGATCAGGCTGGCACCATAGGCCGTCTGCGCATCCGCCAACGAGGCTCGCCTCAGGCCTCGGGTTTGCGGTATCTGATCGGCGGCCGCGATCAACTGTGCGAGGAAGGTCGGATCGGGCCGCGGCATCGCCGCTCGCTGTGACCAGTGCACGGACTGGGTGACCGGCACCAGCTCGACGCAGACCGGCTCGTCGAGGTTGACGAACTCGCCGTCCAAAATTTCGTCTGATCGATCGATATCCAGCATCGCACACCGCAACCGGCTAAAACTGTCACGTTTTGGGACGTTACGCCCCACTGCGATCTGACTTCGCAAGGCCTATGCCGCTCCCTTCCGCTTCGTTCCCGGCTGATTCGGAAAGTCCGTGAAACATGGTTTCCGGTTTATTTATCAACTTTGCCTAGCCTCTCGTTAGAAACAGCCACTATCCTCAAGGCAATTGGGAATCACCCGGTGGTGTCCCGAATCGAGGCGATCTGATGCCCCCTGTCCCGGAAGCCTCCAGCATTCTCGCCTCGCTAGGCCAGGCGGCTTTCGTTTGGGACCTGATAGCGGACACCATCGCCTGGAGCGACAACGCCGGCGCGGTTTTCACCGACATTCCAGCGGAAGCACTGGCGAGTGGCGCCGGGTTCGCCAGGCTGATCGAGCCCTCCCGTTCGATCCGGACGGATGCCCTCATTCAATCGCCACCGCCGCGGGGCGACGAAGGTGTCGCCTATCGGATCGAATATGGCGTGCGAGCCTCAAGCTCCGCACCGGTACTTTGGATCGAGGAAACCGGTTGCTGGTTTGCAGGACCCGACGGCAAGCCGGTGCGCGCACAAGGCATTGTCCGCATCAACAATGAGCGCCGTGCCCGCGACGAGCAATTGCTGAAGCTCTCGATGCACGATCCGTTGACCGGTGAACTCAATCGCACGCATCTCATCGCCTCACTGGCGGAAGCGATCGAGGAAGCCATGCGTCTCCGGTCGACCTGCGCCTTCATGCTGATTGGCATCGATCATTTGGCGCGGGTCAACGACGCGTTCGGCTTCGACGTCGCGGACGCTGTGATTGCCGAAATCGGAAAGCGCATCCGCGCCAAGCTGCGCGGCGGCGACGTGCTCGGGCGGTTCTCCGGCAACAAGTTCGGGTTGATCTTGAGGAACTGCACCGTCGACGACGCCAATATCGCGGCTGAGCGCTTCCTGGCAGGGATCCGCGACGAGATAATCCCGACTAAATCTGGTCCCGTCTCGGTGACTGCCTCGATCGGTGCGATCAGCATCCCCCGTTACGCCCGCAATGCCGATGAGGCCGTCAACCGCGCCCAGGAGACGCTTGATGACGCCAAGCGCCGCCGCGCCGGATCGTTCTCGCTGTGGAAGCCGAACGTCGAGCGCGACGCCCAGCGCCGCGTCAACATCCGCGTCACCGACGAGATCGTCACTGCATTGAACGAGCGGCGGATCGTCACCGCCTTCGAGCCCGTAGTCGAAGCGCGCTCGCGGCAGCCGGCATTCTACGAATGCCTGGTGCGGATGGAGCAGGCGGACGGGCAGGCGCTGCTGGCGCCCGATATCGTTCCGGTCGCCGAGCGATTGGGTCTGATCCGGCTGGTCGATCATCGCGTGCTCGAACTCGCGGTCGCCGAACTTGCGGCGTCGCCGAACGTGCGGCTCAGCCTCAACATCTCGCCCGACACCACTATGGACCCGGATTGGTGGACCGGAATCGAATCGCTGATGCAGGCACATCCCGGTGCCGGCGAGCGGCTGATCGTCGAGATCACCGAAACGGTTGCGATCCAGGACATCGACGATATCAAGGGCTTTATCACACGACTGAAGAATTTCGGCAGCCAGATCGCGATCGACGATTTTGGCGCCGGCTACACCTCGTTCCGCAACTTGCGCAAGCTTGGCGTCGACATCGTAAAGATCGATGGTGCCTTCGTGCAGAACATCGCGCGCTCCGCCGACGATCGCGCCTTCGTGCATACGCTGATCGATCTCGCCAACCGCCTCCAGATCAAGACGGTGGCGGAATGGGTGCAGGACGAGGAAGCCGCCGTGATGCTGCGCGAATGGGGCTGCGATTACATCCAGGGCCGCCTGATCGGGCTGGCATCGCCGCAGCGGCCGTGGAGCGTGGCGGGAGATGCGGCACTGCCGGCGGCGGGTTAGCTCAGCCGTAGCCCGGATGGAGCGAAGCGCAATCCGGGGAAGCTCAGGCAATTTGCGCGAGAGTGTCGGATTTCGCGGAGCCTGTCATCGGGCGTGCATTCGCGCGACCTGTTGGCTGCATCCGGGCTACGAGACTTGAAGTCTCACTCTTCCTTCTTCGGCTCTTTCGACATGCGCTCGAGGCGTTCCTGCATGTCCTTCATCTGGCGGCGAAGATCGTCGATGTTGTCTCCGTCGGTCGACGGCTCCGGCACCTTCTCAGGCTCGGGCGAGGTCGATCCGGCGCGCGGCGGCACGAACGGCTTGAACATCGAGAACGTCTGCTGAAACAATTCCATGTTGCGGCGGACATGCTCCTCAAGCGGCGCGAACGGTGTGCCGCTGAAGGTGTTGGTGAGCTGCTTGCGGAATTTTTCCTGCTCGCGCGTCAGCGTATCGATCGACTGCTCCAGATATTTCGGCACCACCAACTGCATGCTGTCGCCGTAGAAGCGGATCAACTGCCGCAGGAAAGTAGTGGGCAACAGATTTTGTCCCGCCTTGTTTTCCTGTTCGAAGATGATCTGCGCCAGCACCTGGCGGGTAATGTCATCGCCGGTCTTGGCGTCGTAGACGAGAAAATCCTCGCCTTCCTTCACCATCGCAGCGAGATCCTCGAGCGTCACATAGGTGCTGGTGCCGGTATTATAGAGCCGCCGATTGGCGTACTTCTTGATCGTCGTAGGTTGTTCTGACTTTGCCATAAGCTCACACATCGACACCGAGAGCAGGGAACCCGGCGGCCTCGCCGGCGGGCAGACAAGCAACGCAAACGCAGCAAAGTAAGCATTTTCAATGCGGTTCGGCTACCGTTTTGTGCGGCACGGTTAATTCCAAGGCATAGACGCTGCTACGGAAACCCCCATGGGGATCAATTTGAATGCGCCGCGGCAGGATTTTGGGCGCCGGCCAATTGACATGGGTCAGCGAGGTTAACAACATAAGGCGAGAGACAGGCACGCCACCCCGGCCGCCCGCCGTCAAACAACCTCAAGCCCAAGAAACCCCATAAGGAGATGTCCATGTCAGACGATGTCGTCATCGTCAGCGCCGCCCGCACTCCGGTCGGCAGCTTCAACGGCGCGTTCGCCACCACCCCGGCCCATGACCTCGGCGCCATCGCAATCAAGGCCGCGCTGGAGCGGGCGGGTGTCGAGCCGGGCCAGGTCTCCGAAGTCATCATGGGCCAGATCCTGACCGCGGCGCAGGGCCAGAACCCGGCCCGTCAGGCCTCGATCAATGCCGGTATTCCGGTGGAGAGCCCGGCCTGGGGCGTCAACCAGCTCTGCGGCTCGGGCTTGCGATCGGTCGCGCTCGGCTATCAGGCACTGCTGAACGGCGATTCCTCGATCGTCGTGGCAGGCGGCCAGGAATCGATGAGCATGGCCCCGCATGCGCAATATCTGCGTGGCGGCGTGAAGATGGGCGGGCTGGAGCTGGTCGACACCATGATCAAGGACGGTCTGTGGGACGCTTTCAACGGCTATCACATGGGCAATACCGCCGAGAACGTCGCCAAGCAGTGGCAGATCACCCGCGCCCAGCAGGATGAGTTCGCCGTCAACTCGCAGCAGAAGGCCGAAGCCGCGCAGAAGGCCGGCAAGTTCAAGGACGAGATCACCGCCGTCACCATCAAGACCCGCAAGGGCGATGTGGTGGTCGACACCGACGAATATCCCCGTCACGGCGCGACGCTGGAGGCGATGGCCAAGCTGAAGCCCGCTTTCGAGAAGGACGGCACCGTGACCGCCGGCAGCGCGTCGGGCATCAACGACGGCGCAGCCGCCGTGGTGCTGATGACCGCCAAGGAAGCAGCCAGGCAGGGCAAGAAGCCGATCGCCCGCATCGTCTCCTGGGGCCAGGCCGGCGTCGATCCCAAGATCATGGGCACCGGCCCGATCCCCGCGTCGCGCACTGCGCTGAAGAAGGCCGGCTGGAACGTCGGCGACCTCGATCTGATCGAGGCCAACGAGGCGTTCGCGGCGCAGGCCTGTGCGGTCAACAAGGACCTCGGCTGGGATACCAGCAAGGTCAACGTCAACGGCGGCGCGATCGCAATCGGCCATCCGATCGGTGCGTCGGGCGCGCGCGTGCTGGTGACGCTCTTGCACGAGATGCAGAAGCGCGACGCCAAGAAGGGCCTCGCCACGCTGTGCATCGGCGGCGGCATGGGAATCGCGATGTGCGTTGCACGCGACTGAACTAAAGGCAGAGTGATCGGTTGAATGATGAAAAGATCATCTCGCAACCGCGGCTCGAATTGGTAAAGATGAAATGCCCGGTCTCGCGCCGGGCATTTTCGTCTCCGCAAGCGTTTTCAACAACGCTTCAAGCCAAAGGCTCAGCTTCGTCAAAAGACCGGGACAATTCCGGCATAGAAAGAAGACCACCAAGGAGGACTACGACATGGCACGTGTTGCATTGGTTACGGGGGGCACGAGGGGAATTGGCGCTGCGATCAGCAAGGCGCTGAAAGCTGCGGGCTACAAGGTCGCGGCGAGTTACGCCGGCAATGATGCTGCCGCCGAGAAGTTCAAATCCGAGACCGGCATTCCCGTCTACAAATGGGACGTCAGCTCCTTCGATGCTTGCGCCGAAGGTGTCAAGAAGGTCGAGGCCGATCTCGGACCGATCGACGTGCTGGTCAACAATGCCGGCATCACCAAAGACGGCGCCTTCCACAAGATGACGCTCGATCAGTGGAACGCGGTGATCAACACCAATCTCGGCTCGCTGTTCAACATGACGCGCCCGGTGATCGAGGGCATGCGCGCCCGCAAATTCGGCCGCATCATCAACATCTCCTCGATCAACGGCCAGAAGGGACAGTTCGGCCAGGTCAACTATTCCGCCGCTAAGGCCGGCGACATCGGCTTCACCAAGGCGCTGGCGTTGGAGAATGCCAAGGGCGGCGTCACTGTGAATGCGATCTGCCCCGGCTACATCAACACCGAGATGGTGCAGGCGGTGCCGAAGGACGTGCTTGAGAAGAGCATTCTGCCACTGATCCCGATCAACCGTCTCGGCGAGCCCGAAGAGATTGCCCGCGCGGTGGTGTTCCTGGCTGCCGACGAGGCCAGCGGCATCACCGGCTCGACCATGACGATCAACGGCGGCCAATACATGGTGTGATGTTTTCTTGCCATTGCCTGCGACAAACGCGAAGCGTTTGCGCAAGTGAGCGATAGCGACGGCCCTTCTCCGCTTGCCGCGCAAGCTTCGCAGGGTTAGGAGTCCGCCGAAGCGTTTTAACGCGAAGGCGGAAGCAATCCATCTTGGCTATACAGGCGAGAAAGATGGATTGCTTTGCTTCGCTCGCAATGACGAGACCCATGACTCCCCGTTCCGCCACACTGATCGGACTGACCGCGATCCTGATGTGGTCGCTGCTGTCCGTGCTGACGGTTGCGACTGGAAAAGTCCCCGCATTCCAACTCGCCGCCATGACGTTTGCGATCGGCGCCCTGGTCGCTTTCGCAAGTTTCCTGTTCAGGCCCGCCGCCTTTGGCGCCTTGAAGCAGCCACCGGTCGCCTGGGTCGTCGGCGTCGGCGGATTGTTCGGCTATCACGCGCTGTACTTCCTCGCGTTGCGCTTTGCGCCGCCGGCCGAAGCCGGCTTGCTGAACTATCTCTGGCCGCTCCTGATCGTGCTGTTCTCGTCACTGCTGCCGGGCGAGCGGCTGGCGCCACATCACATCATCGGTGCGTTGCTCGGGCTTGCTGGCACCGTGCTGCTGTTTGCCGGCAATACCAGCAGCTTTGCGCCAGGCCAGATCCCAGGACTGGCTGCGGCCTTCGTCGCCGCCTTTGTGTGGGCCGCCTATTCGGTGATGTCGCGGAAGCTCAAGGCGGTGCCGACCGATGCGGTGGCCGGCTTTTGCCTCGCCACCGCGCTGCTGGCTGCGCTCGTCCATGGCATGGTGGAGATTACGGTGTGGCCGGAAACGATCGGGCAGTGGCTTGCCATCGTGGCGCTTGGCGTCGGCCCTGTCGGTGCTGCGTTCTTCGTCTGGGATATCGGTATGAAGCGTGGCGATATCCGCGTGCTCGGAGCGGCGTCCTACGCGACGCCGCTCCTATCGACCTTGTTTCTGATCCTCGCCGGTTTCGCGCAGCCGACCGCCACGATCGCCATTGCCGCGATCCTGATCGCCGGCGGCGGCCTGATCGCGGCGAAGGACATGGTGTGGAAGAAGTAGGATCTCGGTGCCCAGCCTGTCACGCTTGCACACGCAAGGAAGCAAGTGTCGCGGCACAAAACGCCAGCAAGGTCACGCCCGCATTAACGGCGTGGGAATATTCCCAGTGCCGGCGCGAGGTTTGCCAATCCTTGGGTTTCACAGTCCAATTGTTGGTGGCGACGTTGACCGGGTTGGTCCAGATCAGGAAAATTGCCAGATTGACAACGATGAGAGCGATTGCGGTCAGGGCAAGCCAAAATGCCAATTGGTCACCTCTGACTTCAACCGCGAGAGCCAGATTGGCAATCAACGACGCCGGCAAGAACAGGCCGACCACCCACCAGCCGACATAGGTGCGCTGGACCACGAAGTAGTCCTGCTCCGACATCTGCATCTTGTGGCGCAGTTCGAACAAATGCGCAGCCGGAGCGATGACAGCAAGCCCGGTGAGAATAATCGCCAGGAATCGAATAATCATCGGAGCGGCTTCCGTCATGCAAGAGGGACGGCGCGCAGCGTGGGCGCCCGTTCCCTGGCATGCCGAGATACCGGATCGGGCCGCGGCTTGCCCGCGAGCGGCTTTCGCTACCAACCTCGTCGCCCGGCCAGCGTTCCTGCGGTTGCTTGTTCGGGGAGGCAGCGTGGCTGTTCGCGCGCGATCCCGGTACCTCACCGTGCGGGGAACCAGTCCGGTTTTGCCAGCTCAAACTTCGCAAAGTCGAATCCGGGGGCGACGGTGCATCCGACCAGCGTCCAGTCGCCGGTGCTTTCAGCGGATTGCCAGGCGTGCGGAGGCACAATGGCTTGCGGAACATCGCCGCCAGCGAGATCGGGCCCAAGTTTGACGCTGCGCCGGCCGTCGTCATCGGCGATCTGCAGCATCAGCGCCGCGCCCGCGTAATAATGCCAAATCTCGACTGCATCGATGCGATGCCAATGCGAGCGTTCGCCGCGCGCCAGCAAGAAATAGATCGCGGTCGATCGCGAGCGCCCGGCGGTGTCCACGCTTTCATCGCGAAACGTCTCGCGATAATGCCCGCCTTCGGGATGCGGCTTGAGGTCGAGCCGCGCGATGATCTCGGCGGCTTGTTTTGGCAACGCCATCAGGACTTGTTTTTGCGTTCGCGCAGTTCGCCGAACACCTCGGCGGCGTCGGCGCCCTTCATATGCAGCTTGGCCGCCACCGACGGCTCGTCGGCGCGCAGGAACACATTGGCTTTTTTCTCCTCGCCCAGCAGCACCGGGATCGTCGGCTTGTTCTCGGCGCGCAGCCGCGTGACTTCCTCGGCGCGCGCCTTCAGCGCCGGATTGTCGCCGTCGACGGTGAGCGCGAATTTAACGTTGGCGGCAGTATATTCATGGCCGCAATAGAGCTTGAAATCGTCCGGCAGCGCGCGGAGCTTCAACAGCGAATCCCACATCATTGGATAATTGCCCTCGAACACCCGGCCGCAGCCGATCGAGAACAGCGTATCGGCGGCAAACACCGCCTTTTCCGTATCGAACACGTAGGAGATATGATCGAGCGTGTGCCCCGGCGTTTCCAGCACCCGCGCCAGCAGGCTTCCCACCTTGACTACGTCGCCGTGGGCCGCGCGCAGGTCGACATTGGCAATCTTGGTGGACTTGTCGTGCGGTGCAACGACGCGGCAATTATATTTCTGCTTCAACTCGGCAATGCCGCCGACATGGTCGTGATGGTGATGCGTGACGAGAATATCCGTCAGCGTCCAGCCTTCGCGCTCCAGCGCCTTGATGATCGGGGCCGCCTCCGGCGCGTCGATCGATGCGGTGGCCTTGGTCGCGGGATCATGGATCAAATAGCCGAAATTGTCGTTGAGGCAGGTGAAGGTACGAATTTCCGCGGCCATGACAGCTCCGTGGGTTAAGGCTTTCAGCCCCGCTATTCGGAAAGAAATATGGCGTTAAAGCTTGCGCGGCAATGCCATTTTCGGCGCGCCGCAGTGAAACACGGTGTGGTAGATTGCGCCCATGACCATCGACGTCATCGATCTCCGGGATTTCTATTCACAGCGCCTCGGCATCGTGGCGCGGCAGTTGATCAACCGCGGCATTCGGGCGCGCTGGCCCGATGCGGCGGGGCAGCGGGTACTGGGCCTCGGCTATCCGACACCTTATCTCGGTCTATTTCGTGAGGATTCGGAGCGCTGTATCGCCTTCATGCCGGCAGCACAGGGCGTCTTGAAGTGGCCGACGGGGCGGCCTGCGCTGGCTTCCCTGATCGACGAATTCTCGATGCCGTTACCGGACGCTGCAGTCGACCGCATTCTGCTGGTTCACGCGCTGGAAATGTCCGACGATCCGGAACGCTTGCTGCGCGAAGTATGGCGGATACTGGCTCCATCCGGCCGCTTGATCGCGGTGATTCCGAACCGTCGGGGCGTGTGGACGCGCACCGACAATACGCCGTTCGGTCATGGCCGGCCCTATTCGCGCGCGCAGATCACGCAATTGCTGCGGCAGACCTGGTTCACGCCGGCGGCGTGGGGCGAGGCGCTGTTCCTTCCGCCGGTCGGCAATAGCTGGTTTCTGCGCTCGGCGATGGCGTGGGAGCGTGTCGGCGCCGCGCTGTCGCTGCCGTTCGCCGGCGTCCATATCGTGGAAGCGACCAAACAGGTCTATCGCGCGATCCCCGCCGGCCGCGAACGTACGCGGCTGATTCCGTCGCTGGAGCCGGTGCTGGTGCCGTCATCGACGGCAACGCGGGACAAGCTGAAATCGTAGGGTGGGCAAAGGTGCGTTTGCGCCGTGCCCACCATCTTATCCGTGGTCTTTGCAAGAGAATTGGTGGGCACGTGGAGCCTGTCATCGGGCGCGCATTCGCGCGACCCGTTGGCTTTGCCCACCCTACAAACTGCTACCTACTCATTCCCCGGATTGAAATCTTCGCTTGGCGCGGCGGGCGCGGCCATGCTGTCGGGGCGCGGGCCGTGCGGCCGGCGGCGCCGGCGCGGGAAACGCTCGCCGCGGCCCTCTTCATATCCGCCGGGCGTACCGTTCACCTGCGGCTGCGGGCCGGTGATGAAGGAGGGCAGGCGATCGACGCCGCCGGTATCGGCAATCACCGGCTGCGGCTGAGTTTGCGGCTGATATTGCGGCTGCGGACGGTGCTCGCGCGGCTGTTGGTCGCGCTGGTAGGACTGGTTGTCGCCGCGCTGTTCGCGCGGATTGTTGTCGCGGATGTACGGCTGTGGCTGCTGAGGAACGAAGCCCGGCTCCTGGCCGAAATGGGAGAAGCTCTCGCCCTCGTCGTCGCCGTCTTCCGTCGGCTGCTGTTCGGCGTCGATGCGCGGCTGCGGCTGGTTCTGCCGGAACTGCTCCTGCGCAGCAGCGATCAGGCGGAAATAGTGCTCGGCGTGCTGGTAGTAGTTCTCGGCCGCGACCGGGTCGCCGGAAGAGCGCGCATCGCGCGCTAGCTGAACGTATTTTTCCGCAACGTGCGAAGCGGTGCCGCGGATCTTGATGTCAGGCCCGTTGGATTCGAACACCCGGGTCATCGGGTTCTGACCACGCCGGCCATCGTTCCGGTTACTGCCTTGATTCCGGTTACGCATCCGCTTGTTGTTTTGACCGTTTCTCATGTCTCGCCTTTATTCCAGCCCTGAAGTTTTGCAGTTGCCGTCGTAGCCTGATCCGATCCGGCGCGCACTCAGGCGCACCGAATCACGATGCCGTTAAATTCATGTCGTCGATTTCGCCAACCCTCGCGTTCAACAAAGACGCGTTCCCCAATCGGCGGCGTACATTCGCCCGCCGGATCAAATCATTCAGCCTGCCAAAACCAGCCTAACCGTCTTGCATGACGGCTTCGCGTGACTGGCTGTTGCGTAAGTCTTCAAGCGCAATATCAGGCTTTCGTTCGCTTTACGGTCGAGAGCAGCACAGCTCTAGCTATTGCGCTCGATTCGACCTGCGTTTGGAACCTTTCACCCGGCGGGCTCTCGTTTCGAGAAACTCTGGCCTCACCCGTATGGATCTTACGGGGCCAGCAACCCTGGACCGATGTTGTGAACGGAACGTAGTCGCTCCGGGGGAATATTCCAAGGGGTTTTTTTTGCGTTCCAAAAGGACTTTATCGGGCCATTTTGTGGCCCGCGACCGCCCTCGGAATGCCCGCCAGATCAGTCTTGGGGGCCCTTGCAGGCGTTAACCCTGCGCTCGTCATCAGGGCCTGGATTGGGCCGCTCTGGCCCTCTCCGGCCTCCACGACCAAGGCTGCACCCGGGGCGAGGAGGCCGGCCGCTTGGGGAATCAACGCGCGGTAGGCGTCCAGCCCGTCGGCGCCACCATCGAGCGCGGCAAGCGGGTCATGATTTCTCACCTCCACCGCCAGACGGCCGATATCCGCCGACCGGATATAGGGCGGATTCGAGACGATCAGATCGAACGAACCGGATAGTCCGCGCGCGTAATCGCAGGTGATGAACGTCGCGCGCTCCAACAGGCCAGCGGCGGTGGCATTGGCCGTCGCGGTCTGCAGCGCCGCTTCGGAGATGTCGGTTCCGAATCCCTCGGCCGCCGGCAATTCGGATAACAGTGCGAGAAGAATTGCGCCGGAACCGGTGCCGAGATCGGCGATACGCATCGGACGAGCGAGATCGCCGCCGGCGCGTAGCAATTCCAGCGCCAATTCGACCACCGTCTCGGTATCGGGCCGCGGCACCAGGGTTGAGGGGGAGAGTTGCAAGGGCAGACCCCAAAACTCTTTCTCGCCGATGATGCGGGCGACCGGTTCTCGGGCGAGGCGACGGCGGGCGAATTCCTCGAAGCAAGCCGATTCGTCCGAGGTGAGCTCGCGCTGTGCAGCCGATATCAAGCCGGTCAGGTCGAGGCCAAGTGCATGGCCTGTCAGGATCCGCGCGTCGAGGTCGGCGGATTCAATGGCGGCGGCTTTGAGTCTCGCTGCGAGCGCGCGCCGGGCGGCCTCGACGGTCGGCGCTCTCACGCCGCTGCGCCCTGTGCGGCAAGCTGGGCGGCCTGATGCTCGGTCGTCAGCGCGTCGATCAGTTCGCCCAGCGCTTCGCCCGAAATCACCTGCGGCAATTTGTAGAGCGTCAGGTTGATGCGGTGATCGGTGACGCGGCCCTGCGGGAAATTATAGGTGCGGATGCGCTCGCTTCGGTCGCCGGAGCCGACCTTCTCCTTGCGGTCAGCGGAGCGCGCGGCATTGGCGCGCTGGCGTTCGGCGTCGTAGATGCGCGAGCGCAGGATGTTCATCGCGGAAGCGCGGTTTTTGTGCTGCGAGCGGCTGTCCTGCATCATCACCACGATGCCGGTCGGAATGTGCGTGATACGGATCGCCGATTCAGTCTTGTTGACGTGCTGGCCGCCGGCGCCTTGCGCGCGCATGGTTTCGATCCGCAGATCTTCATTCTTGATGTCGACATCGACATCCTCGACCTCGGGCAGCACCGCCACCGTTGCAGCCGACGTGTGAATCCGCCCCTGTGTTTCCGTATCGGGCACGCGCTGCACGCGGTGCACGCCGGATTCGAATTTCAGCTTGGCGAACGCGCCGCGGCCCTGCACCTCGGCGATGATTTCCTTGTAGCCGCCCACGGTACCTTCCGAGGCCGAGATCACCTCGACCTTCCAGCCCTGCAAGGCGGCAAACCGCTCATACATGCGGAACAGATCGCCGGCGAACAGCGAGGCCTCGTCGCCGCCCGTGCCGGCGCGGATTTCCAGCATCACGTTGCGGTCGTCCATGGCGTCCTTGGGCAACAGCGCCACGCGAATCTTCTGCTCGAGGTCAGCGACGCGCGCCTGCAGCGTTTCGAGCTCGGCTTCGGCCATGCCGCGGATTTCGGGGTCGGTGCCAGCATCCGCCAAGAGCGATTCGGCGCCCGCAATCTCGGCCCGTGCCGTCCGATACGCCTTGACCGCATCGATCAGCGGATGGAGCTCGGCGAGCTCGCGCGTGATCTGGACGTATTTCTCTGAATTCACCTGGCCCAGCAGCTCGGCCTCGAGCGAGGCGTGGTGGGCGAGCAGGATATCGAGTTTGGCTTCGGGTAGCATGGCGCATTTCTCAGGCAGGGGATACGGAAAGGTGGCGTTGTCGGGGCAGAGCCTCGCTACAACGACAGCCCCTCGGCTTCCGCGAATTCCGTCAGCTTCTGCCGGATCGAGACGCTGCCGGCCGGCGCGTCGAGCAGCGGCATCAGGACAGCTTCCGCCTTCTTGGCGTCGAGGTCGAGGATCATCGCCTTGACCGGGCCGTGCGCGGTGGCCGACAGCGAGAGCGAGCGGTAGCCGAGCGCAATCAATGCCAGCGCGCCGAGCGGTTTTGAGGCCATCTCGCCGCATAGCGAGGCCATCTTCTTCGCGGCTTGCGCCTTCCGGACGATATCGCGCAGCGCGCGCAGGATCGGCGCCGACATGGTGTCGAACCGTTCGGAAACTTTTGGGTTGCCGCGGTCGACCGCAAACATGAACTGGAACAGGTCGTTCGATCCAACCGAAACGAAATCGACCTTCTTCAAGAGTTCGTCGAGTTGATAGAGCAGCGCCGGCACTTCCACCATGGTGCCGACGTCGATACGTTCCGGCAGCGCGTGACCGTGCTGGCGCAGGTATGTCAGTTCGCGCTCGACGATGGCCTTGGCCTGGTCGAATTCGGCGACATCCGAAATCATCGGAAACATGATCTTCAGCGCGCGGCCGCCGCCGGCCCGCAGCAGCGCGCGAATCTGACCGCGCAACAGTCCCGGCCGGTCGAGCCCGAGCCGGATCGCGCGCCAGCCGAGCGCGGGATTTTCCTCGATGACGGTCTCCATATAGGGCAGCGCCTTGTCGCCGCCAATGTCGAGGGTGCGGAACGTGACCGGCTTGGAAGCAGCGGCGTCCAGCACGGTGCGATAGAGCGCGAGTTGGTCGGAAGCGCGCGGCAGGCTCTGGCCGACCATGAACTGTAGCTCGGTACGGAACAGCCCGATGCCGGCGCTGCCGGTGTCGTCGATATGCGGCAGGTCGATGACGAGGCCCGCATTGATCATCAGTTCGACCGGCTGGCCGTCCTTGGTAATACAGGGTTTGTCGCGCAGCGCGGCATACTGCGCCTGCCGCCGTGCGCGGAACCGCACCCGCTCGGCATAGGCCGATTCGATCTCGGCGGAGGGGCGGACATAGATCGAGCCCGAGGTGCCGTCGACGATGATGGGATCGCCGGGATCGGCAATGCCGGGCGCGTTCGGGATCTCGCCGACCGCAGGGATTCCGAGCGCGCGCGCCACGATCGAGACGTGCGAATTCGCGGTGCCTTCCTCCAGCACCAGGCCGCGCAGCCGCTTGCGGTCGTAGTCGAGTAGCGCCGCCGGTCCCATCGCGCGCGCGATCAGGATCGCGTTTTCGGGAAGCTGCTCGCGCGAGGGGGCGTGATCCTGGCCGACCAGTTGCCGCATCAGGCGATGGCCGAGGTCTTCCAGATCGTGCAGGCGGTCGCGCAGATAAGGATCGGTCGAGCGCAACATCCGCGCGCGGGTGTCGGACTGCACGCGCTCGACGGCGGCTTCCGCGGTGAGGCCGGTAGCGACCGCCTCATGCAGCTTGTGCGACCAGCCGTGGTCGTTGGCGAACATCCGGTAGGCTTCCAGCACCTCGCGGTGCTCGCCGCCATCGGCGACGTCGCCGCGCTCCAGCATGCGGTCGAGATCGGCGCGCAGCTTGGTCAGCGCTGCATCCAGTTTCTTGATTTCCTTCGGCAGGTCTTCGGCGATGTAGTTGGTGATGACGACGCGCGGCTCGTGCAGCACGACATGGCCGAGCGCGATGCCGTCGGAGAGGATCGCGCCGGTCTTGTGCAGCGAATGCCGTGCCGCCGGTTCCGCGCCGGGCTGCGCCAGCGCCGCCAGTTCGCCTGAGGCGATCATTTCCGCCAGCACCATGGCGGTGGTCTGCAGCGCCTCGACCTCTTCCTCGACATAGGTGCGCTTGGCGCGGTTCTGCACCACCAGCACGCCGAGCGTGTTGCCGGCGCGCAAGATCGGCACGCCAAGGAACGAATGGTAGATTTCTTCGCCGGTTTCCGGCCGGAACGAGAACGCCGGATGGCTCTGCGCGTCCGAGAGGTTGAGCGGGCTGGCCTCGCTGGCGACGAGGCCGACGAGACCCTCATGCGCGTTCAGCACGGTGCGGTGCACCGCGTCGCGGTTCAAACCCTCGGTGGCATAGAGTTCGAGCGTGTTATCGATACGCAGCACATAACAGGAGCAGACCTCGGCCACCATGTTGGCCGCGATCAACACCACGATCTTGTCCAGGCGTTCCTGCGCCGAGACCTTCTCCGCCATGGTTTCGCGGAGCCGTCTCAGCAAGACGCGGGGACCTCCCGACGTGCTCCGCATGTGCTGGTATCCTCCCCCGCAAGGCCAGCCCGCCGGGTGGCCGGCAGCTGGCGTGAAACGCACGACAAGCAACAATTTTATTCATTCGGCGCTGCCGCAGGGCGCCGGATCCCGGCCGAATCGGGATCGCCAAACCGTGGCGCAGTTTGCAGCAACCACCTCACAGGCCGTATAGCCAATCGAGGCTTGCTTTGCCAAGCAAAACGCCTGCCAGAAGCAATAACGTGTGTGTCAGGACCGATGCTGCGCCAGCGAAGCGCATGATCCGCCAAACTAGGCCGGTTTGGCGATCAGACCATGCGCCAAATTTGAGAGAAAATCGTTCTAAGTCTGGTCGAGCCCGTAGAGCGTGTGCAGCGTGCGTACCGCGAGTTCGGTATAGGCGGCGTCGATCAGCACTGAAAACTTGATCTCCGAGGTGGTGATGGCGCGGATGTTGATGTTGCGCTCGGACAATGCCTTGAACGCCTTCGCCGCGACGCCGGCATGGCTGCGCATGCCGCTGCCGATCACCGATACCTTCGACACGTCGGTGGCGCTGTCGAGCCGGGCATAACCGATCTTGCCCTTCGACGAGGTGATGGTGTCGCGGGCGCGGTGATAGTCGGAGGCCGGAACGGTGAAGGTGAGATCGGTGGTCTTGCCGTCCTCGGAGACGTTCTGCACGATCATGTCGACATTGATGTTGGCCTCGGCCAGCGGGCCGAAGATCGCGGCGGCAACGCCCGGCTTATCCTCGATCTGGCGGAGCGAAATCTGGGCTTCGTCCTTGGAAAAGGCGATGCCGGTGACGACGTGGCTTTCCATGATTTCCTCCTCGCTGCAGATCAGCGTGCCCGGCGGTGTGCCGTGCGGGTCGATATCCTCAGGCTTGTCGAAGCTGGAACGAACGAACACGGGCATGTTGTGCACCATGCCGAGTTCCACCGAGCGCACCTGCAGAACCTTGGCGCCCAGCGAGGCCAGTTCCAGCATGTCCTCAAAGGCGATCTTGTCGAGCCGCCGCGCCTTGGGAACCACCCGCGGATCGGTGGTGTAGACGCCATCGACGTCGGTATAGATGTCGCAGCGGTCGGCCCGGATGGCGGCTGCAATCGCCACCGCCGAGGTGTCCGAACCGCCGCGCCCGAGCGTGGTGATCCGGTGGGTCTGCGGGTTGATGCCCTGAAAACCGGCAATGACGGCGACTTCCTGACGATCCTTGAAACGAGCGGCGATCTCGCTGCCGTCGATCTCGAGAATCCGCGCCGAGGCGTGGGCGTCCGAGGTTTTGATCGGGATCTGCCACCCTTGCCACGAGCGGGCCTGGATGCCCATGCCCTGCAGCACGATCGCGAGCAGGCCCGCGGTCACCTGTTCGCCGGATGCCACCACGGCGTCATATTCGCGCGCATCATGCAGCGGCGAAGCGTCGCGGCACCAGTCGACCAGCTCGTTGGTCTTGCCGGCCATGGCCGATACCACGACGGCGACGTCATGCCCGGCATCGACTTCACGCTTGACGTGACGCGCGACATTGCGGATTCGATCGATGTTGGCGACGGACGTACCGCCGAATTTCATCACGAGGCGGCCCATGACGTCGCGTGCATTCCCTGTGAGGATAAGTTAGGTGACCCGCACGGAAACTGGAGCGCCCGGGCCGAAAGCGGCGTATACATAGCGACGCGGTCCGGGGCAAGCACCTCCGGTTCCGTTTTCGACCCAAAAATGGCGCAAATTGCTGTGGTGACGGGTTAATTCAGGACGAGCGTATGGGGCGTTATATCGATGATATCCTGCAGCCCGGCGAGAGGGTGCTGTATTCGACCAACGCGCACTGGATGTTCTATCTCCCGGCCATCGCGGCGTGGACTGTGGCGATCGTGTTTCTGGTGCTGTCGCGGATGGTCACCGCCGACGCGCTGATGTTGCTTTGCCTGGCGCTGGCTGCCGTCGCCGGACTTGCGGCATTGTATTGGACCGCGACAGCTTGGTTCCATCGCTGGACCACCGAGACCGACGTCACCAATATGCGAGTCGTCCACAAGACGGGCTTCATCAAGCGGCGAACCTTCGAGATGAGCCTCGACAAGGTCGAGAGCGTCGACGTCAACCAGAGCATTCTTGGC
This sequence comes from Bradyrhizobium sp. sBnM-33, assembly GCF_032917945.1. Classification (NCBI taxonomy): domain Bacteria; kingdom Pseudomonadati; phylum Pseudomonadota; class Alphaproteobacteria; order Hyphomicrobiales; family Nitrobacteraceae; genus Bradyrhizobium; species Bradyrhizobium sp. sBnM-33. The sequence continues at coordinate 9,021,977 of NZ_CP136624.1, read as the reverse complement.
CGCATCATGAACTACGGCGACGTCACCATTCAGGGCGTCGGCGAGGGCACGCAAACCATTTCCACCATTTCGCGCCCGCTGGCGTTTCGCACCGCCATCACCACCCGACCGTCCGGCACCTGAACCATGGCCATGCAGCAGAACTCCTCCGCCGGTTTGTCGGGCAAGGGCTCTACCGTCGACCCGGCCGAGGTCGCGAAATTTTCGAAATTGTCGGATGAGTGGTGGGACCCCAAAGGCAAGATGGCCCCGCTGCACAAGATCAACCCGCTGCGGCTCGCCTATATCCGCGACGCCGCCTGCCGCAAGTTTGAGCGTAACGCCAGGAGCTTGAGTTGCCTCTCGGGCCTGCGCATCCTCGATATCGGTTGCGGCGCTGGCCTGTTGTGTGAGCCGTTGACGCGGCTGGGCGCGCAGGTGATCGGGATCGATCCGTCCGCGACCAACATTGCCGCTGCCAAGCTGCACGCCGACAAGGGGCATCTGTCGATCGACTATCGCTGCACCACCGTCGAGCAGATGGACCACCGCGAGCGCTTCGACGTCGTGCTGGCGATGGAAGTGATCGAGCATGTTACCGATGTCGGGGCGTTCCTCGCCCGCTGCGCGGCGATGGTCAAGCCGGGCGGGATGATGGTGGTCTCGACGCTGAACCGCAACTGGAAGAGTTTTGCGCTCGCGATCGTCGGCGCGGAATATGTGCTGCGCTGGCTCCCGCGCGGCACCCATCAATGGGACAAGTTCGTCACGCCGGACGAACTCGCCCAGCACCTCGCCAACAACCGCCTCACCATCACCGAGCAGGCCGGCGTGGTCTACAACCCGCTCGCCGACAGATGGAGCATCTCGTCCGACATGGATGTGAACTACATGGTGGTGGCGGAGGGGATCTGAGTTGGTGCCGGCGCTAGCCGGATAACTGGTGCCGTCTCTGCGTTCGCGCGGACGACGGCGAGTTTTTGTCGCGCGCATTCCCGCTATGACGCCGCTCCGGTTGACCGCATCCATGGTGCCCGGCACGGTGTGGCTCCTTTCCGCCGGTATTCCCCATGCTGTCCGTCGCCATGCTCTGGATTCCCTTCACTATCATCGCCGCGCTGGGCCAGGTCGCGCGCAATGCGATGCAGCGGTCGTTGACGGGGCCGCTCGGGACCTGGGGCGCGACCAATATCCGCTTCCTGTTCGGCTTTCCGTTCTCACTGGTCTTTTTCGCGATCGTGATCGCTGTAACAGGCGATCCCGTGCCGTGGCCGACGGCTGTATTCTGGCCGTGGTTGCTGCTGGGCGCGCTCAGCCAGATCGTCGCCACCGGCCTGATGCTGCTCGCGATGAACGATCGCTCTTTCGTCGTGACGACTGCATATTTAAAAACGGAGGCGATCCAGACCGCGATCTTCGGCTTCATCTTCCTCAGCGATCGTCTGACGCTGCTGAAAGTGGTCGCGATCATGATCGCAACCGTCGGAGTGGTCATCACCGCGCTGCGGCCCGGCGGCGAGAAGGGCTTTGCGGAGTTGAAGCCGACCATCATCGGCCTGGTTGCAGCGGGCTGCTTTGCGCTGTCGGCGGTTGGATTTCGCGGCGCGATCATCACGGTGCCCGGCGTCTCCTTCGTCACCGCGGCCTCCTACACGCTGGTGTTCGGACTGTTCGTGCAGACGCTGGTGCTGACGGTTTATCTGCTGGCCCGCGCGCCTGATGTGCTGATGAAGATTTTCGGGCTGTGGCGGCCCTCGATGCTCGCGGGCTTCATGGGCGCGTTCGCCTCCCAATTCTGGTTTCTGGCATTTGCGCTGACGGCCGCCGCCAACGTGCGCACGCTGGCGCTGGTCGAGGTGTTGTTTGCGCAGGCCGTGTCGTATTACTCGTTCAAGCAGCCGTTATCGGCGCGTGAATTGTCCGGTATTGTCCTGATCGTGATTGGTGTGGCGCTGCTGGTGGCAGCTTGATGCGGTAATCGTAGGGTGGGCAAAGGCGCATTGCGCCGTGCCCACCATCTCTCGACGGCCACAGTGTTGGTGGGCAGGCTTCCGCCTTCGCTCGTTTGAGCTACTGCGGACAAGTCGCTTTGCCCACCCTACGGAATGACGGTGAACATCAATTCCGGTCTTCCGGCAGCACTGGCAGCGGCGACACCTCGACGCCTTCCTCGATCAGCGCACGGGCCTCGTCGGGCGAGGCCTCGCCATAGATCGGGCGATGCTCGATATCGCCGTAATGCATCTTGCGCGCTTCGTTGGGGAAGCGCTCGCCGACATTGTCGGCGTTCTTGACGATGTGATCGCGCAATTCTTTCAGCTTGGCGCGCAACTCGCGCTCCTGCGCCATCAACAGCGGCGTCGATTCCGATCCGGTTACTTCCGCAGGCGCGCCCGGCGCGGGCGCGGCTTGCTCGCGGCCCTTCTTGCTGACGATCTGTGGAGCCATGATGGCGCGCTCGACCTTGACCGAGCCGCAATTCGGGCAGCTCACCAGCCTGCGCTTTTCCTGGGTCTCGTAAGCCGCGGAGCTTTGAAACCAGCTTTCGAAAGCATGGCCCTTCTCGCAGCGAAGGTTATAGCGGATCATGCCGAGCCCCGGACGATGTGCAGATGCTCGGGGCCGGCCTTGGGATCGGCAATGCCGAAGCGCCTGCCATGCTGCAGCGACGGCACGGCTCTCCGAGCCGTTTCGACCCTGGATGTGTCGATCTTGGCGAGGAACACGCCGGGCTCGACGCCACCCTCGGCGAGGATCTCGCCCCAGGGGCCGATGATCAGCGAATGCCCGTAGGTCTCGCGCTTGTTCTCATGCATGCCGGCCTGCGCCGCGGCGAACACGAAGCAGCCGGTCTCGATGGCGCGGGCGCGCAACAGCACGTGCCAATGCGCCTCGCCGGTTTTCCTGGTGAAGGCCGAGGGGACGGTGAGGAATGACGCGCCGGCCTCGGCCAGCGCGCGATAGAGTGCCGGAAACCGCACGTCGTAGCAGATCGTCAGCCCGATGCGGCCCCACGGCAGGTCCGAGATAACGGCAGTTTCGCCCGGCTGGTAGTTGGCGGATTCGCGATAGCTCTCGCCGCCGGGCAGGTCGATATCGAACATGTGGATCTTGTCGTAGCTGGCGAGCAAATTGCCGTCGGGCCCGATCAGGAACGAGCGGTTGACGGCGCGCTCGGGCGAGAAGCGCAGCGCCAGTGAGCCAATGTGAAGATAAATCTTCAGCTCCGCGGCCAACGCGCGATAGGCCTTCAGCGAGAGGTCGTCTTCTTCCGATGCGAGATGCTCGAACAGCGCCTTGCGGTTCAGTTGCATCATGTTGCTCACCTCGGGCGTGAGCACGTAGTCGGCGCCTTGCGCTGCGGCCTCGCGGATCAGGTTGATGCCCTGTTCGAGGCTCGGTTCGGGCAGCAGCCCGGTGCGCATCTGCACCATGGCCGCGTTGAAGGTGGAACCAGCGCTCATGAGGGGGCCTTTTCTCCTGCCAGCAAAGCGTCGAGCTTGCCTGCGCGGTCCAGTGCATAGAGCTCGTCACAGCCGCCGACGTGGGTTGTGCCGATGAAGATCTGAGGGAAGGTCGAGCCGTAGCCGGCGCGGTCGTACATCTGGTCGCGATAGGCCGGGTCGGCGGCCACGTTCCGTTCCGTGAACGCGGCGTTCTTGCGCGTCAGCAGCGATTTGGCGGCGGTACAGTAGCCGCAGCCCGGGCGGGTATAGATTTCAACGGCGGTCATGGCGCGCTCTGATTTGGCAAGTCGTTTTTTGGCAAGTCATTGAACTATATGGGAGCCCGATGGCTGTCCACAACCCGCGCGAATACCAGCACGTCGACCTGCGCGGCCTTGGCGCGCAGTAGCGCCCGGGCGCAAACATCGGTCGTCGCGCCGGACGTCAGCACGTCGTCGATCAGGATGACGCGGCGGCCCTGGATGTCGGCCACGCGGTCGGCGGCGACCTTGAAGGCGCCCTGCACATTGCTGGCGCGCTGTGGCCGGGACAGCCCGATCTGCTGCTCGGTCGCGCGAATGCGGCGAAGCGCCTCGGAGGCCAGTTTGACGCCGGTTTGGCGCGAAATCACGCGCGCCAGTGCGCCGGACTGGTTGTAGCGGCGGCTCCAACCGCGCCGCCAGTGCAGGGGAACCGGGACCAGCACGTCGGCCTCATCGAGCAATTCCTTGCCTGCGCGGGTCATCCAGCGGCCCATCGCCGGCGCCAGATCGGTGCGATCCTGGTATTTTAGCGCATGAACCAGCGTGCGGGCGACGTCGTCATAGCGCACCGCGGCGCGGGCGCGCTGGTAGGCCGGCGGGTTGGCGATCGCCTCCATCGACAGCAATTCGGGACCGGGGTCATACACAAAGGGGATGCCGAGTCGCGGACAGAACGGCGGAGCGATGAACGACAGTTTCGCCCAGCATGCCGCGCAAACGCCCTCGCCATGAACCGGTTCGCGGCAGGAAACGCACTGCGTCGGCAACGCGATGTCGAGCGCGAGCCGCGGCAGATGCGCGAATGCGTCGCGGCAGCCGCGCAACGCGCCGCGCAGATGGCTGGAAATGGAGCGTGGTGGTGATGCCTCGGCGTCCATCGGGCGAGGCTAGCGCCGTGCCGCGCGCGGCTCAAGCACGGCATTGCCAGAGATAGGCGGCCAGCGTAACCAACCGGCATGGTTTCGAGCTCGACCGCCGCACCCATCCTGTTCGATCGCGCACTCTTGCGCGCGCGGATGGAACGCGCGCGGCGTGGCGGGCCGGTGACGTTCTTGCTTAATCGCGTCAGGGAGGACATGGAGGAGCGGCTGCAGGCGGTGATGCGGAATTTTGCCGATGTCGCCGATATCTGGACGCCTGGCGATTTGCTGCGAAAGCCCGTCGCCGATCGCTTCCAGTCGATCAGCCGGATCGATGTCGATCAATCCGAAACGCTGCACTTGCCGCCGCAATCGCTCGACCTTGCCGTCTCGGCACTCGCATTCCAGTTCGTCAACGATCTCCCTGGCGTGCTGGCGCAGATCCGCCGCGCGCTCAAACCCGACGGATTGTTGCTGGCGGCGATGATCGGCGGCGATACGCTGACGGAGCTCAGACAATCTTTTGCCGCTGCGGAAGCTGAATGCGAGGGCGGGGTGTCGCCGCGCGTCGTGCCGTTTGCGGATTTGCGCGATATCGGTGGCCTGCTGCAGCGTGTAGGCTTGGCGCTGCCGGTCACCGACCTCGATCGCGTCGTGGTGCGCTACGACAGCGCGTTTTCGCTGATGGCCGATCTCCGGCGGATGGCTGCAACCAATATTTTGATCGAGCGGCGGCGGACGCCGACCCGTCGCGCCACCATGTTGCGGATGGCGCAGATTTACGCCGAACGCTTTGCCGATACCGACGGCCGCATCCGCGCGACCTTCGACGTGATCTGGCTGTCCGGCTGGGCGCCGCATGAGAGCCAGCAAAAGCCGTTGAAGCCGGGTTCGGCGAAAGCAAGCCTGGAAGCGGCGGTGAAGAAAACTGCTCCCAAGTAGACAACCCAAGGGGGATGAGATTAGGCCATGTACCCATAACCCGTCGGCGTGACGCGACGAAGACTATGTCCGCTTTGCCCAGTTTGCGACCAGGCTCGCGCCGCGGCGCAATATGTCGCGACGGGCCAGAACCGGATTTGTCTCAAACCGCGCGTCGCTTCGCGATTCTGGCAAACGCTGCGGCCGGGGACAAGCCACGATCATGGCGGGTAGCCAAGATCGCGGGAGTGTTCTCTTTTGCCCGCCGTTGGTGTTTGGTCGCGACCGGCGGGAGGACGGGCGATGCGGGGATCCCTCGGGGAGAAGATCAACCAGGGCGGCACGGCGGACATCCACGCCTGGGCGCCAGGTCAGGTCGTAAAACTGTTCAAGGAAGGTTTCCCGCCGCGGCTCGGCCAGCAAGAGGCGCGGATGACCCAGGCAGTCTTCGCCGCCGGCTTGCCAACGCCGGAGGTGTTCGGCGAGGTGACGCTCGACGGACGCTTCGGCATCGTGCTCGGCCGCCTCGACGGACCGACATTGCTGCAGGTCACGCGCAGCGGCGCCGTGACGTTCGCCCAGGCGGGTGCGATCCTTGCGTCCCTCGGCCTGTCCGTTCACAGGATGTCGCCGCCGCCGGAGGCGTTCCATCTACGCGGCTGGATGGACACCGCCTTCAGGCTCTCGGGCGACATCGTGCCCAAGCACATCGCCTCCGGCATCCTCGCGCTGATCGACCGCCTGCAGCAGCCGGGGGACGGGCTGTGCCATGGCGACATCCACCCTGAAAACGTGATCATGACGGCGGACGGTCCGCGGCTGATCGACTGGACCTTTACGATCCGCGCGCCTGCGGCCCTCGATCATGGGTTCACTCACATCAGCCTGACCGAGTTTGCCCTCGACGTCACCGACAATCCGCGGCGGCCGCTTGCGGTCAATGCGGCCGCGCAATCCGAATATGCGCGGCTGTCCGGCAAGCCGGTAGCGGCGCTGAGGCAAGCGATGGAGACTTGGCTGCCGATCGCGATCGTCCGCTACTTCCTGCTTATGGGCGGGCCGACAAGCGAGCGATGGCGGCGGATGATGCAGCGCGCCGAAGCGGGCCTGCGCCCGCAGGACTGAATCCTTCATCGGCGCGTGGCCGTCGATGCGGCTGCTCAGTGTCAGCTTCGGGTCATTCGCGTCGCTTTGACCGCACCGCGGCGACTTCTCCCGTCTACTCCGGTTAACGGACATTCTCAGGACAGGCGGGAGTGTCTCAAAGGTGCCAACAGGCGACATGACCTTACTCTTCGGGTGTAAAACGATTTTGCGCTTTGATACTAGCAGCGCCCGAGATCAGCCCTTCGGGACCGCGCGGATATCATACGCCCATGGCATTGCGGAGGTGCAAAATCCCTGCCGTTGCGGCGGCAACTGCGCGCGCTGGGTTACTCCACCGAGACGTAAGTTCACAAACCTCGGATCGTCGGCTGCACACGAATAGATCGGCGTACCGCATGTGCCGCAAAATGTCGTCGCGATCCTGGCGCCGCTTGAGCCACCTTGATGTAACGCCTTGGTTCGCCGCGGAGCTTTCCGACGAGAACGGGCACGTTTACGCGATAAGGGGCGCCTGACATCGTTTGACAATCCGTGCAGTGGCAAATGATTACTTTGTCGGGATTTACCTCCGTCTCATAGCGTACGGCGCCGCAGTGACAGGCTCCATCGATCTTCATGACTTGGTGCATTCTCTCTCTGTGCGATCCAATCAATAGTACACGGACATGCCCGTGCATTTCTCCGAAGGTCCGCCTTGGTCAAAAGCTGACTCAGATGCCGACCGGTTCTCCGCTACGGGCAGCAGTCGTGTTCCAATTGCCAACAGATAGTGTCGCGGGGCTATCATCCCTCGGCTGCGAATACGTAGCCGTTGCCGTCCTTGGCCAGTGTGCCGACGTTCGGCATCAACCAGTGAGTACCCGAAATGGTGAGCTTGTCGGCGACCGCGCGATCGAAGATCTTCCTTCGCGTTTCGACAGCCATTTGCGGATCCTGGTCGATAGCAAGCTGCCACTCGGGATTCGTTGAAATGTGGGGCGCAAGATTGACCACGTCAGCGCTGATCAGAAACTGCTTGCTGCCGGAGGTGACCAGATGCGCGACCATTCCCGGGCTATGGCCGGGCGCCTGAATGGTGTGCACGCCGGGCAGGAGTTCTGGTTCTCCCTCAAAGGGCCTGACGTTTTTCCAAGTCGCCACTGTAGCCTGAATGCGGTGGGCGAGGCCTTTGCGTGTCGGTCCGAGATCGATTGACTCGACGCCTGGGCGCGTCCACCATTTCAATTCCGCGGCGGGCACCACTATTTCGGCATCCGGGAAGACCTGCGCATTGGTCTCATTATTCATGAGACCATAAATGTGGTCGCCGTGAAGATGGGAGATGAGGATCGTTTTGACTGCCTTGGGGGCAAGGCCCGCCGCCGCCATGCTCTCGAATAGCCGGCCGTTCCCCTCACCATAAATCGGATGACCGCCCGTGCCCGAGTCGATCAGGACCACTTGATCGCGCAGCTTGAGCGCCATGACGATAAATCGCAGGGGCGCCTGATTGTCGGGAAAACCGGCAGTGCGCAGCGCGGCCTTGACTTGTTCGACGCTGACATTCCTGACCATGCCCTCCCGCAGCGGAACGTCGCGCATGCCATCAATCAGAGAGAAGACTTCAATGTCGCCGACCTTGTATTTGCGAAAAGGTTGCGTGACGGACTGTTGAGCGTAAGCCGCGTCGACAAACGTGATCGGCTTGTCGAGTCCAAACGCAGCGTAAGCACCGGCTGCGCCAAGTGTCAGATCCCGACGCGAGATATCGGACATCGTTCGGCGCTCCCCACTGGCTGACTGATCGAGCATATCGATGGTGTGTGCACCGCACAAGGTCGGCTTTGGGTCAAAGGACTAAACCGCTGCGCGGTAGAACGCTGCAGCTGGCGACACAGCGAAGCAATAGGCGACAGGGCATCCGGACGAGCGGGGCAATTGCCCGTTGCGCGCGATGATCGCTGCATCCACAATGGCGAGAGATCCGTGGCCGCGGCTAGCTAGATAATCGATAGCATCGGACTACGAGGCGAAGTGATTGAGCCAGGTCCCTTGGCCCATTCGGCTTTTATGACCCGTCACGGCATACGCTAACCATGTAGATGCCCAGCTCATTGGTTTTTATAAGCTCGTACGGATCGGTCACCCCTTCTTCCCGCAGCCATTTGATCTGCAGTTCGTATGCTTGGCGTTCGTAAGCAGCAATACAGGGGAGGACGATGTTGTTTGATCTCTGCACGTGGTGCACCAGTTCATGCAGCAGAGTGCTTTTCTGTCGCAGATCATCGGGTCGCCAGCCCTGAGGCAGGTAAATTGAGCCCTCGTTGCGATTATAGAGCGCCTGCAACTCCAGCCCGCTATTTTCCGGCGAGCCGTGTCGCATTGCCATTTCCGCCGGTGTCACGAAGTGGATCGGCGGATGATCGGGAGCCGACAAATCGGTCTGGGCAACGATCCATGCGATGTAGATTGCGATCAGGCTATCCAAGGAAACGACCTCCTGCAGCAAGACCGCAGCGCGGCCTGCTGGTGACGAGCATTTCCCGAGTTTCGGAATCCTGGCTAGATTGGCGCGGAGCGGATTGCTCGGAAGGCGCGATCAAGTGTTCGTATTGACGCAGGATTCGACCTGCCTGAAGGCGCCGTGAGCTGTGCAGCGCCGACGTGATAAAAGCGAAGAAGCTTCGCCTTTCCTTTTCGACGTGAAACGGAGCGAGAGGCGGCAGTACGGCCGAAGGGTGCGAAGTGTTTTTCATTATTAGGACACCACGGTAGATTGATGATTTAATGCGTTGTCAGCACAATATCTGGAATCAACGGCCTCGACGGCTGACCGCGCGATGGCGGCAGTTGCAGGGGAATAATCCAGGATTGGCAGGCGCTTCAGCGTGATCGGTTGCCAGAAAAAGCGGCACGCTTCAGCATGCGCTTCAAGCACGTCGATGCCGACATCGCGTAGAAAATCAGATCTGTCCCTGATATCCTCGCGCAGCTTTGACCGGAAGCAGGCGCGCTCCCACCATCTCAAAGGCAGCCGCGCAATGGCATGGTCGGTGTGACCAAGTTTATTTCTGTAAATTTGCAAGAAAACCTCCTGAGGCAGTTGGGTCCGCGATGATTTTTTTGAAAAGAAGGAGCTTAGATATTTACCGCTCAATACCGATTGTCGCTCCGGGTGTGAGTATTGAGAAGAAAAGCGACACCCGCGTCTCGGAGGCGCTAGATCGTGCGATCAATCGCACTGGAAATACGAAGGTCATGTCGTAAAAATTCTCCACCGGGAGATCTTTGATCTCTCGATGTCTCTCGGGGACGTCGATGCTCCCGCTTTTGCAACCGGAGCAGCGCATGACGGGATGAAAGAGCCGGGAAGCCATCGGTACCGTTCGCTCTTCGACAGGCCTCCCAATGTCGTCACGGTGGGAGGACCCGTCTTCCCAGCACCCGTGCTGAATATCGCGCCACGTCATGCGTCTGAAAACTACCTAGAAAGGTGGTTCGTTGTCGTTTATGCATGCCCGCGCAGGCCGGCGACCTGCACACGCTTTGGGAATAACATGCATCTCTCCACGGATCCCATCGATCCGCAAAACCAAGATGTCTATGCACTGTGGGATCAGCTGGCCGACTTCACGGTCGCCGACGGCGACGCCGCGCTGACACACCTGCTGTCCGCACTGCGTACCATGTTGTCGGCACGCAATGTGCTATGGGGTGCGGTCGTGCGATTGCCTTCGCCGAAGCGGACCGATCCCTTACTTGGCTGGCGTCCGCGCCTTGTCCGGGTGCTTGACCCGATACCGGCCGTGGCGGCATCTGTGCAGAAGCAGTACGATACGCTCTGGTCCGACAACGTCGACCTGTCTCAGATTCTTTCCGCGTCGGGAGATGAGCCGTTCCGTGTCCGCCTGCTGTTCGAAGCGCTGCCGCCGGAATGGTTCGAGGGCGAGCATTATCGTCGGCACTATTTGGACGTCGGATTCGCCGACAGCATTTCAGTGCGCATTGCGCTCAATGACGACGTGAGGATCCGCCTGTTCGTGTTTCGCGATGCACAGGCACCTCGCTTCTCGGCGCACGACGGCCAGCGCCTGGGCTTCACGATGCGGGGGTTGAGATGGTTTCACCGTCAACAACTGCTCAGCCACGGCCTGCTCATCGCCGACGCGGCCCTGACACCCGCTGAGCGCAGGGTATTGCTCGCACTGCTCGACGGGCACGCGGAAAAGGAGATTGCGCGGAAGTTTGACCAAAGTCCGAACACCACGCACTTCCACGTCAAGTCGATCTACGCCAAGTTCGGCGTGCGCAACCGCGCGACGCTAGCCGCGCTCTGGCTCGGCAAGCTGCGATAACGAACTGAAGCCGCAGTCAACCCGGGGATGACGCAAACCGCTAGGGGCGGTTCTAAAACGCGGACGGCGGGCCGATGCACCTATGAACGACGGAGAGATCGTTCGATGGGAGCTGTAACCGAAGCCCTTGGGTCTGTGGCGCGACCCGCAAGTCAAAGAACCGCTGCGCAAACCTGACCTCAACCAAGTTCGCCCGCGAAGGCCGCCATCCACCGATAGAGGCCCCGCGAGGCTGCGAACCCGAAGTACCACCTCCTGAGGTCTGGTCTGCTAATGGGATGGTCCGGCCGTGCTCCGGCCCTGCCAGCACGAGAAGCTGGCAAGGGGCGCTCAAGACAAGGAGCACGCCATGTCTCAGAAAATCAACGCAGCGATCGCCGTGATCGGCATCGATATTGGCAAAAACTCGCTCCACATCGTGGGTCATGATCACCGCGGTGCCATCGTGCTGCGGCAGAAGTGGTCACGCGGCCAGGTGGAAACGCGGCTCGCCAACCTGCCGCCGTGCTTGATCGGTATGGAGGCCTGCGTAGGCGCCCATCATCTCAGCCGCAAACTCCAGATGCTTGGCCACGACGCCCGCCTGATGCCGGCGAAGTACGTGCGCCCGTATTCGAAGGGACAGAAGAATGACTTCCGAGATGCGGAAGCCATCGCCGAGGCGGTCCAACGCCCGACGATGAAGTTCGTCGCGACCAAGACCGCCGAACAGCTCGACCTTCAGGCACTGCACCGCGTCCGCTATCGATTGGTCGGTCAGCGTACCGGCGTCATCAATCAGATCCGTGCGTTCCTGCTGGAGCGGGGCATCGCCGTGCGGCAAGGCCTGCATTCCCTGCGGTTCGAGTTGCCGGGCATCTTGGCGACACGCATCGATGTGCTCTCGCCTCGCATGTCGCTCATCATCGAGGGCCTGGTGGAAGACTGGCGCCGGCTGGATCAGCGTATCGAGAGGCTATCTAGCGAGATCGAAACACTAGCCCATCAAGATGAGGCCTGCCGGCGACTGATGACGGTGCCTGGTATTGGCCCGATCATCTCGAGCGCAATGGTGGCCGCGATCGGCGCTGGAGACGTGTTCTCGAAAGGCCGCGACTTCGGCGCCTGGCTTGGACTTGTGCCGAAGCAGACATCGACCGGCGACCGCACGATCCTCGGCAGTATATCAAGGCGCGGCAATCGCGACCTGCGCGCGCTGTTCGTGCAAGCCGCTTGGGTTGTGCTGGTCAAGATCAGGTGTTGGGAGCGCTATGGCCTCAACTCTTGGATCCGAGCCGCCAAGAAACGATTGCATCACAACGTGCTGGCGATTGCGCTCGCTAACAAACTCGCCCGAATTGCCTGGGCGGTCCTCAACAAGGGACGCGCCTTCGCGAGCGTCAAGACGGAGGAGACAGCGTCCCAACCTGCTTGACCCTCGCGCCGTGCGCGGGGCCGTCAAGGCGCAGCCTGGCAGCAGAGAGCAAGACGTCAGGAAAGCACGACGGCCGGCCTTGACGACCCCTGCGCGCGGCGCGTCTGCGCGCGCAGGCCGGGACGAAGGAACGACCGCCAGGCACGAACAAAGGAACAGCGCGAAGTGAGGAGCTATCGATGACGTAACAACACCCTTACCCGCCGAGGTCTGCGAGAAGATGAGACGACGATGGAGAATCGGTCTTCCCGGCGCATGCGAACACTGGTGACCCAAATGGCCCGGTCGAGGCCTGTCCGCTAACCAGATCACATGCGCGCTGATATCCATGATGGCCCGGAGCACTGCGCTCCAAGCAGAGGCCGGATACATTGATGCAAGACCGCATCTACCGGATCGTCGAAATCTTCTTGCACCGCACGGCCGGACCATACATCTGGGTCATTTTCGACAGATTCGCCGGCGCGTGTGGACCAGTCGATGTTGGCTTTACCCCGAAAGCGCCGAATCCGAGCCAGGACCAGGCGCGTTGCGTGTGGCCGGACGCCTGTGATCCAAACTCCGAAATGGGGGGCTCTGATCATGGGCTATGAACTCGCCGATTGTGAATGGGTTGCCATAGCGATGCCTGCCCAACAAGCCGCGTGGGCAATCTGCTTCAGCCCCTTATCTCTACCGCGCTCCTAACAGAGTCGAACGGTTCTTCGATCGGACCAAGCGATATCATCGGGTCGCGACACGCCACGACAAGCTCGCCGCCAATTACCTTGCCTTCGTCCAGCTTTCATCCATTCGGCTGTGGTTTGCTGCGCGTTATGAGTCCACACCGTAGGTTGGGCCGTGACGACGGACCATTTTTCTTCTCGTGCCCCGGACGCAAGCAGCACGAGTGCGGCGAGCCGGCCCATTCTACTTTGCATGGGGTTGTTTTCGCGTTTTTGTGTCTGGGCTCTGCGTGCCGCCGAAGAGGCGCTGCGGCCGGGTTCGGCGAAAGCGAGTTTGGAAGCGGCAGCGAAGGGGAAGCCACAGGGCTGATCGTGTCCCGGACGCGGTGCAGCGCTTCTTCAGCGGTGCACCGCAGAGCCGGGACCCACGATGGACCCCGGAACAGCAGCGCATCACTTCGTGCTGCGCAGCATCCGGGGAACGCCGTCCATCACATCAACAAGTCGATCAGATGCGGGATCAGCGGAATGTCCGCGGGCGGCATCGGGTAATCGCGCAGTCTGTTGGCGCGGACCCAGGCCAGTTGCTGGCCCTCGCGCGCTATCACCATGCCTTCCCAGCGCCGGCAGATGTAGAGCGGCATCAACAGATGAAAGCTTTCGTAGGCGTAGCTGGCAAAGGTCAGCGGCGCCAGGCAGGGCTCGCTGACATCGATTCCGATCTCCTCATGCAGTTCGCGGATCAAGGTCTGCTCCGGCCGCTCGCCGGGCTCGACCTTGCCGCCGGGAAATTCCCACAAACCCGCGAGCGCCTTGCCTTCCGGCCGCTGCGTGATCAGCACGCGCTTGTCGGTATCGACGAGGGCGCAGGCGACGACCAGAGTAAGCTTGATGTCAGCCATGCGCCGCTTTCTCGCTTACGAACGGTAATCGCCATTGATCGCGACATATTCCTTGGTGAGGTCGCAGGTCAGCACGCGGTCGCGGCCCTTGCCGAGGCCAAGCGCGACCTTGATCTGGATCTTGGGGTTCTTCATCACCTCGGAAACCTCCGCCTCGTTGTAGGACGGATCGCGCGCGCCGCTCTTGGCGACGCGAATGCCGTTGAACGAGATCGAAAGCTTGTCGCGGTTGGCGGGCTCGCCGGCCTTGCCGACCGCCATCACCACGCGGCCCCAATTGGCATCCTCGCCGGCGATCGCGGTCTTCACCAGCGGCGAATTCGCGATCGACATGGCGATCTTGCGCGCGGAGTTCTTGGTGGTCGCGCCTTCGACGATCACCTCGACCAACTTGCGCGCGCCTTCGCCGTCGCGGGCCACCTGTTCGGCAAGGTTGGCCAGCACACCCTGGAAGGCCTTGGCAAACGCATTCAGGCGCGGATCGCTGGCGCGGTTGATCTTCGGCGCGCCATCGGCAGCAGCCGCGCCGGTGGCGAAGGCCAAGAGCGTATCCGAGGTCGAGGTATCGCTGTCGATGGTGATGGCATTGAAAGTGTCTTCGACGCCGCTCTTGAGCAGCGACTGCAGCACGGCGGACGACAGCGGCGCGTCGGTGAACACGAAAGACAGCATGGTCGCCATGTCGGGCGCGATCATGCCGGCGCCCTTGGCCATGCCGTTGATCGTGACCTTGGTCTTGCCGAGCTTCACCGTGGCGGTCGCGACCTTCGGGAAGGTATCAGTTGTCATGATGGCCTTGGCTGCGGCCATCCATTCGTCCGGCGCAGCTTGCTCGGCGAGCGTGCCAAGCACGCCGTTGAACTTGGTGGCATCGAGCGGCTCGCCGATCACCCCGGTAGAGGCAAGAAACACCTCGTTGGCGCTGCAGCCGACAGCTTTTGCGGCGATCGAGGCCGTCAGTGCCGTCGACTGGCGGCCGGTCTTGCCGGTGAACGCGTTGGCGTTGCCGGAATTGACCACCAGCGCGCGGGCGCCGCGGCCGAGTTTGGCGCGGCACCATTCCACCGGCGCAGACGGGCATTTCGATTTGGTGAACACGCCGGCAACCGTGGTGCCCTTGTCCATGACGGCGAGCAGCACGTCGGTGCGCCCCTTGTAGCGGATGCCGGCGGCCGCCGTCGCAAGCTTCACGCCCGCAATCGCGGGCATCTCGGGGACATCGGTCGGGGCGAGGGGAGAGACGGTAGTGGACATGGGCCAGAATCCGAGCTGGGATCAAATTCGATCGTCATGGCCGGGCACAGTGGCCTGCTTCTGCGCAGACTACTTACACTTGTCTGCGCTCCCGGCCGTCCACGTCTTCAGCAGCAATCAATGAAGCTCTTAAGACGTGGATGCCCGGCACAGGGCCGGGCATCACGTCTCATTACTGAAGTCTGGGTGCGAAGTCGATTTACTTCTTCGCCGGCGCCATCTTGGAATCCGCGGGCTTTGCGGCATCCGGCTTGGTGGCCTCGGCCGGCTTGTCCATGCGCTCGACCTTGGCAGCTTCGCGCAGCTTGGCGACGTATTCGGCCTGCGCCTTGCGCGTCACATAGGTCTCGATCTGGGCCTTGACCTGCTCGAACTCGGGCGCCTTGCGGGCGCGCTTTTCCTCGACCTTGATGAGGTGCCAGCCGAATTGCGACTTGACGGGATCGGAGATCTTGCCGGGTTCGAGCGCGAAGGCGACAGCGGAGAATTCCGGCACCATCTGTTCCTTGGTGAAGAAGCCGAGATCGCCGCCATCGGAGGCGCCGGGGTCCTTGGACTTCTTCTTCGCCAATTCGGCGAAGTCGCCGCCCTTCTTCAGCTCTTCCGCGATCGCCTTGGCCTCGTCCTCGGTCTCGACGAGGATGTGCCGGGCGTGGACTTCCGCTTCGCCGGTGATCTGCTTGGACGCCTCTTCATAGACCTGCTTCATGGCCGCTTCGGTGGTCGCTGCCTTGCCCTCGGTAGCGAGCAGGCTGTCCATCAGCAGGCGGCTGCGCGTGAACGCCAGGCGCTTCTTGAAGTCCTCGGAATTCTCGACCTTCTTGTCCTCGGCGGCCTTGGCGACGATCTTCAGGTCGATCAGGAAGGCCAGCACATTGTCCTTCTTGGTCGCCGGGTCCATTTGCGCGAGGCTGGGGCCGAGTTCCTCTTCCGCCAGCGCGACGTCGCTCTGGCGGATCTCCGCACCGTTAACCTTGGCGAGAACGGGGTTGTCCTGGGCGCGAACCGGCAGGCCGGCGGCAAGAACCGCAGCCAAACAGGCCATTGCGGCCAAAGAACCCCGTGAGGCGGCGGCCGTGCCGAAGCGCAGGCCGGTTTTCGTTTCCGGGAACGAGGTGGTCATGGAAAATCCTTGTCTTGAAGAGGGGCGCCAAAGGCGGCGGGACACTCGCCCAATCATGGGGCCTTGGCAACGCGAAAAGTCTGTCAAAATGATGAATTCCTTGACATATGGACCCACGTTGACAAGGCCCTAACCCGGCCATATCTGTGCCGGATCGTTCAGCGGCGATAGCGCTTATTTTGCTGCGTTTTTTGCTGTTGAACCTTGGATTGCTTAATTCCCACTCATTAGGCGGATGACGCCCCGGAACGGGGTATTTGCCGCCGTGCGTCACGGTGAGTTGATAGGCAATTTGGCGGTCCATCACGGCTTGCAACGCAAGTAACGGCAAAGGCAGGAATTGGCATGATCGGCGCGCTCGCCCGCAAGTTTTTCGGCTCCGCCAACGACCGGCGGGTGAAGGGATATCAATCCCGCGTCAATGCCATCAACGCGCTTGAGCCCGAGCTCGCGAAACTCTCCGATGAGGCCCTGAAAGCCCGCACCGCCGAGTTCCGCCAGCAGCTCGCCGACGGCAAGACGCTCGACGACATTCTGGTTCCCGCCTTCGCGACCGTCCGCGAGGCCGCCAAGCGCACCCTCGGCCAGCGGCATTTCGACGTCCAGTTGATCGGCGGCATCGTGCTGCATGAGGGCGACATCGCCGAGATGAAGACCGGCGAAGGCAAGACGCTGGTGGCGACGCTCGCGGTCTATCTCAACGCGCTGGCCGGCCGGGGCGTCCATGTCGTCACCGTCAACGACTATCTCGCCCGCCGCGATAGCGCATGGATGGGCCAGATCTACAATTTCCTCGGGCTCACTGTCGGCGTCATTGTCCATGGTCTCGACGATGCCGAGCGCAAGGAAGCCTATTCGCGCGACATCACCTACGGCACTAACAACGAATACGGTTTCGATTATCTGCGCGACAACATGAAGTACCGGCTGGAGGACATGGTCCAGCGCGGCCATTTCTACGCCATCGTCGACGAAGTCGACTCGATCCTGATCGACGAGGCGCGCACGCCGCTGATCATCTCCGGCCCGCTCGACGACCGCTCGGATTTCTACAACACCATCGACACCTTCTTCCCCCAGCTCGACAAGACCGATTACGAGGTCGACGAGAAGCAGCGCACGGTGACGCTGACCGAAGCCGGCATGGAGAAGATCGAGACGCTGCTGCGCGACGCCGGCCAGCTCAAGGGCGAGTCGCTCTACGACGTCGAGAACGTCTCGGTCGTGCACCACATCAACCAGGCGCTGCGGGCGCATTCGCTGTTTACCCGCGACAAGGACTACATCGTCCGCGACGGCGAAGTCATCATCATCGACGAGTTCACCGGCCGCATGATGCCGGGACGGCGCTATTCGGAAGGCTTGCACCAGGCGCTGGAAGCCAAAGAGCACGTTCAGGTCCAGCCGGAAAACCAGACGCTGGCCTCGATCACCTTCCAGAACTATTTCCGGATGTACGAAAAGCTCGCCGGCATGACCGGTACGGCCGCGACCGAAGCCGACGAATTGTTCGACATCTACAAGCTTGAGGTCGTGGAAATCCCGACTAATCTGCCGGTGGCGCGTCTCGACGAGGACGACGAGGTCTACCGCACCCAGACCGAGAAATACGCCGCCATCCTGGCCGAGATCGAGCGCGCCAATGCACGGCTGCAGCCGGTGCTGGTCGGCACCGCCTCGATCGAAAAGTCGGAAGTGCTGGCCGACTATCTGAAGAAGCACGGCTACAAGCAGATCGATTTCGGCAATGATGCCGCGCTGGAGAAGCTCTATGCCGCGGCGCGCGCCGGCAAGCCGGCAAAACTGTTTGCGGTGCTGAACGCGCGCTTCCACGAACAGGAAGCCTATATCGTCGCCGAGGCCGGCGTGCCCGGCGCGATCACGATCGCGACCAACATGGCCGGCCGCGGTACCGACATCAAGCTCGGCGGCTCGCTCGAGATGCGGATCCTTCAGGAGACCGCCGACATCACCGACGAGACCGAGAAGGCCAAGAAGATCGAACAGATCAAGGCCGACATCGAGCGCTTCCGCGAGATCGTGCTGAAGGCTGAGGAAGTGGTGGAGCTCGAGCCTGCCAAGGGCTCAAAGGCGGCCAAGACCGTGACCAAGCCCGGCGGGCTCTACATCATAGGCTCGGAGCGCCATGAATCCCGACGCATCGACAACCAGCTCCGCGGCCGCTCCGGCCGCCAGGGCGATCCCGGGCGCTCGAAATTCTTCCTGTCGCTGGAAGACGATCTGATGCGGATCTTCGGCTCCGACCGGCTCGACACCATGCTGCAGCGGCTTGGCCTTCAGGAAGGCGAGGCCATCATCCATCCGTGGATCAACAAGGCGCTGGAGAAGGCGCAGCAGAAGGTCGAGGCGCGCAACTTCGATATCCGCAAGAACCTGCTCAAGTTCGACAACGTCCAGAACGACCAGCGCAAGGTGATCTTCGACCAGCGCGTCGAGTTGATGAGGAGCGACAGCGTGGCCGAAATGGTCACCGATATGCGTCACGACTTCATCGACGACATCGTCGCCAAGCACGTGCCCGAGCATGCCTATGCCGAGCAGTGGGATGTCGCCGGCCTCAGGGAAGAATTGAAGCGCGTGCTCGACATCGATCTGCCGGTCGATGAATGGGCCAAGGAGGAAGGCATTGCCGACGAGGAATTGCTGACGCGGATCGAGCAGCGCGTCGACGAGCATATGGCGGCCAAGGTCGCGCAATGGGGTCCCGACGTGATGCGCTACGTCGAGAAAACCATCCTCTTGCAGACGCTCGATCACCTCTGGCGCGAGCACCTGATCATGCTCGATCATCTGCGCCAGGTGATCGGCCTGCGCGGCTATGGCCAGCGCGACCCCTTGCAGGAATACAAGTCGGAAGCCTTCGGCCTGTATGAAGCAATGACCGCGCATCTGCGCGAGGCGGTGACGGCGCAATTGATGCGCGTCGAGATCGTGCCGCCGGAAGAGCAGCAGCCGGTGCTGCCGGCGATGGAAGCGCACAAGTTCGATCCCAATACCGGCGAAGACGAGATGGCCTTTGCCAACGCCTCGCTGGTGCCCCAGGCTCCGGCCGCCGATCGCGATCCGAAAAACCCCGCAAGCTGGGGCAAGGTCGGCCGCAACGAGGATTGTCCCTGCGGAAGCGGCAGGAAGTACAAGCACTGCCACGGCAAGTACGCCTGAGCGCAACGTGCGCGCGATTGAGCGCTGACGCATCATCCGCGAAAGCGGATGATGCAGTACGCAGCGCGGCTTCCGCACATGCAAATTGTCTCGGAGTACCGGACGCCTGGCCTTCGCGGGCCATGACGATGGAATGCCTACGCGAATTTAGCTGACCGCTGCGAAGGCGCGGATCATCCTCTAGTTCGAGCTGTCGATCAGGCTCTCGAGCAGGCGCTTGAGCTCGGTGGTCGATTTGTCGCCATAGCTCTCGACGATGTGCTCTTCCTGGCTCACCGCCAGCGAGTTCAGCCGCTTGCTCAGCGCCTTGCCGCGGTCGGACACGAACATCAGGACCTTGCGGCGGTCCTTGGGGTCCTGAACGCGGTAGACCAGCGCGTCTGACACCATGCGGTCGACCATCTTGGTCAGCGTGGGATGGTTGAGCAGCACCGCGTCCGCAAGCTCGCCCATGGAATGGCCGTTGCCATCGGACAGAACTTTAAGGATGCGCCATTGCTCGACAGGCACGCCTTCCTTGCTCAAGCGCATTTCCAGCTGCCGGTTGATCTCCCGGTTGGCTTGCGCGAGCAAATAGGCGAGGTGTTCGGTGATGGGGGAATTGTCTTTCGGCGGTTTGGCCACGGCTGAGACTTCGTCTTGATCCGAATGTGAGTGAATGTCCGGCAACGAGTGCCGTTTCTATATGCACTTCAATTGTTGAATATTCAATATTTTCCAATAAGATATTTCTCCAACTAAGAAGGGCGGATGCCGCGGCCGCCCGCTGGATGTGTTTTGGTCTGGTGCCAGACAGGAGTTGGCGTGCGTTCGACGGTAAACTTCCCGGCTTCCGGTGGCCCTACGTTTCCGCCGCAGTTGCTGTTTCGAAACCTGTCGGCGGCGGCGGATGGTCGCGCCTTGTCGCCGGACGATCATGCCTTCTTCAGGCGGCGCGGCGCCGGGAACAGGCTTCGGATCGGGGGCTTCATATGCTGCACCGGCTCTCCCGGGGTTTGGGGCCCATCCGCCACGAGCAGTGCGCAGCTTGCGGTCGCGGAGATCAACAAGCGCGGCGGTATCCTTGGACGCGAGATCGAGCTTTCGATCTACGATGCAGGCGGGCCGCTCGAGGACGTCCTGCGTCGCGCCGAACAGGCAATCGGGTTCGACGAAGTCGATCTCATTGTTGGATTGCACACCAGCGCGGTCCGTGTGGCTTTGCGCAAGATTACACGTGGCCGCGTGCCCTATGTCTACACCCCCGTTTACGAAGGCGGCGAACAGACGCCGGGCGTGATGGCGATCGGCGAGACGCCGCGCTGGCAGATCCGGCCGTCGATCCATTGGCTCAGCGAGGTCAAGAAGGCCGCGCGCTGGTATCTGATAGGCAGCGATTATGTCTGGCCCTGGCAGTCGCATCGCGCGGTGAAGCGGTACATCAAGGAAGCCGGCGGCCACGTTGTCGGCGAGGAGTTCGTCCCGCTCGGCGAGGACAATCACGAGCCGCATCTGGCGCGCATTCGCACCGCGCGACCCGACGTTGTGCTGATCTCCCTGATCGGAACCGACAGTATCACCTTCAATCGCGCCTTCGGCGAATCCGGGCTCGCCGCCACCATGCTGCGGTTCGCCGGAGCGATGGACGAAACCGTGTTGCTCGGCATCGGCGCCGACAACAGCGAGAACCTGTTCTGCGCGTCCGGCTACTTTCCCTGTGTCGGCTCGCGCGCCAATGACGAATTCATGGGCGGCTATCGCGCGATGTTCGGTCCAAATGCCCCGCCGATCGGCTCGCTCGGTCAATCCAACTATGAAGGGTTGCGCTTTCTTGAAGCCGCTGCCAACCAGGCCGGCACGCTGGCGATGGGGCCCTTGTTCGCGGCGGGGCGCAATGTCGTTTATAGCGGCGCGCGCGGACCGGTGATCGTCCGCGATGGTCGTGTTCGGATGCAGATGTATCTCGCCGAGGCCGATGGCCTCGACTTCAAGGTGATCAAGGCAATCTAGCAACGACGGAACAATCTTCTTCAGTCGAAATCCGAAATAATGCTTGAAAAGGAAAATATTTCCGTTTGAATACCCGCGCAAAAGCCACGGTTCGCACGCGATAAGCGGGCCGCCGGCTGCACGCCCAGGGATCAATAAGCTTCAGGAGAGAGTCGTGTCAGTCGTCCTACCAACCCCAACCCAACTTCGTGCGGTCGCGGAGCAATGCGGCCTCTCGTTGACCGAGGAAGATGTGGCATCGTTTCGCGGCCTGATGCAGGGCTCGATCGACGCCTACAATCTCGTGGCAGCCATGCCGGACGAGGTGCCGCCGGTGAAATATCCGCGCACGCCCGGCTACCGGCCGCAGCCGGAGGAAAACCCGCGCAACGCCTGGTACCGCAAGTCGACCGTGAAGGGCGCCGCTTCCGGCAAGCTCAAGGGCAAGACGGTGGCTCTGAAGGACAACATCATGCTGGCGGGCGTGCCGATGATGAACGGATCGGCGACGCTGGAAGGCTACGTGCCCGATTTCGACGCCACCATCGTCACCCGCATGCTCGATGCGGGCGCCGAGATCGCCGGCAAGGTTCACTGCGAATCCTTCTGCATGTCCGGCGGCAGCCACACCGGCGCGGTAGGGCCTGTGCACAATCCGCACAAAATGGGCTATTCGGCCGGCGGTTCGTCGTCGGGCAGCGGCGTCGTCGTCGCGCTCGGTGAGGTCGACATGGCGATCGGCGGTGACCAGGGCGGTTCGATCCGCATGCCGTCCTCGTTCTGCGGCATCTACGGCATGAAGCCGACCTGGGGGTTGGTGCCATACACCGGGATCATGCCAATCGAAATCTTCGTCGACCACACCGGCCCAATGACGGCGACGGTGGCGGACAACGCGCTGCTGCTGGAGGTGATCGCCGGCGACGATGGCTACGATCCGCGTATCAAGGCTCCGAAGGTCGAGGAGTACACCAAGGCGCTCGGCGGCGGCATCAAAGGGATGAAGATCGGCATCCTGAAGGAAGGCTTCGAACAGCCGACAGCCGAGCTGGCGGTCAATGAGAGCGTGCGAGAGGCGGCGAAGCGCTTCCGCGACCTCGGCGCCATCGTCGAGCAGGTCTCGATTCCGATGCATCTGATGGGGCCTGCGATCTGGACGCCGATCGGCACCGAAGGCATGACGCAGACCATGATGTATGGCGACGGTTACGGACTGAGCCGTGGCGACCTCTATTCGACCTCGCTGATGGACTTCCATCGCGGCTGGCGACGGCAGGCCGACTCGCTCTCGGAGACCACGAAGCTGTTCCTGCTGCTAGGCACTTACATCAACAACAATTTCGGGCCGCGCTACTACGGCAAGGCGCTCAACATCTCACGGCGGTTGACCGCCGCCTATGACAAGGCGTTCAAGGATTACGATCTCCTGCTGCTGCCGACGACGCCGATGAAGGCGACGCCGTTGCCGCCGGCCAATGCGAGCCGCGAGGATTATGTGGCGCGGGCGCTCGAGATGATTGCCAACACCGCGCCGTTCGACATCACGCATCATCCTGCAATGTCACTGCCCTGCGGCATGGTCGACGGCCTGCCCGTCGGGCTGATGCTGGTCGGCCGGATGTTCGAGGAATCGACGATCTATCGCGCCGCGCACGCCTTCGAGCAGATCGGCGACTGGAAGAAGATGTGAGAGGTTCATCGTTGCAGGCCGGCTGGACATAGGACATGGCTAGCGCATTCGTCACGGCATTCGAGATCCTGAGTTTCGGCGCGATCATCGTTCTGGTCGTGCTGGGGCTCGGGATCATTGCCAGCATGATGGGAATTTTCAACTTCGCGCAGGGCGAGTTCGTCCTGCTCGGCGCTTACGTTACCTATCTGGCGCATAGCCGCGGGATTCCGATCTGGGCGGGCATGGCGGCCGCGCCATTCATAGTTGGCGGCATTGGTTTCGTGCTGGAGGCGCTCATCATCCGGCGCTTCTACGCCGCGCCCATCGTGGCGATGCTTGGCACCTATGCGCTGGGCCTGATCATTCGCGAGAGCGTGCGCGGCCTGATCGGCGGTTTCTATCTGACCGTGCCGGAGCCGATCGGCGGCTCGATCGATATTGGCACGATGCACATTTCGACGTGGCGCTTCACGATTATCATCATCACGCTGCTGGTGATGGGCGGCTGCTTTCTGTTGCTGTCGCGGACCAGCTTCGGCCTTCGTGTGCGCGCGACGTTGGAAAATCCCGCGCTGGCGCGGGTGTCGGGAATCTCGACGCCCCTGATCTACGGCGCCACGTTTGCCTTCGGCGCCGCGCTGGCGGGGCTTGCCGGCGCGTTGATCGTGCCCGTGTTCAGCCTGTTCGCCGACCTCGGCATTCGCTTCCTGATTCAGGGCTTTGTCGCCGTCATGGTCGGCGGCGTCGGATCGTTTATCGGGCCGGTCGCCGGAGCCGGCTTGATCGGAACGCTCAGCGCGGCGCTGCCCTGGGTCATGGCGCCCGTGGTCGCCGACGTTCTCGTCTTCGTACTTGCCATCGTCTTCATCAAATTCCGGCCGCAAGGCCTCATCGCTGGAAAAGGGGTTTAGTCGCATGTTTGCCGATCGCTTTGATTTGACGCGTCGTCGTTTCCTCAGCGGCTTTGCTTTCACCACCGGCGCCATTGCGACCGGGGTCGGTAGCTGGGTGGTCAGGCCCGACTGGGCCAATGCCGCCGAAGGCCCGATCAAGGTTGGCATCGCAACCGACCTGACCGGCCCGATCGCCTATGCCGGCAATGCCGACGCCAATGTCGCCAAGATGGTCATCAAGCAGATCAACGCTGCCGGCGGCCTGCTCGGCCGGCCGCTCGAGCTCTATATCGAGGATACCGCCTCCAACGAATCGGTCGCCGTCGGCAACGTTCGCAAGCTGATCCAGCGCGACAAGGTCGACATGGTGCTCGGCGGCATCACCAGTTCGATGCGCAACGCGATCAAGGATCCGATCGTGGCGCGTGGCAAGACGCTGTATATCTATCCGCAGCTTTACGAAGGCAAGGAATGCACGGCCAATCTATTCTGCACCGGCCCGACTCCGGCCCAGCAATGCGACGAGTTCATCCCCTGGCTGATCAAGAACGGCGGCAAGAAGTTTGCGCTGCCAAGCGCGAACTATGTCTGGCCGCACACGCTCAACGTCTATGCGCGCAAAGTGATTGAATCCAGCGGTGGCGAGGTCGTATTCGAGGAGTACTACCCGCTCGACCAGGTCGACTTCTCAGCCACCGTCAACCGCATCATCTCCAACAAGGTCGATGTCGTCTTTAACACCGTAATCCCTCCCGGTGTCGGTCCGTTCTTCAAGCAGCTCTACGAGGCCGGCTTCCTGAAGAATGGGGGACGGCTGGCCTGCGTGTACTATGACGAGAATACGCTCAACATCAATCAGGCCAGCGAGATCGAGGGCCTTGCAAGCTGTCTCGACTACTTCAAGGCGCTGACGAAGGACGATCCGGTCAGCGCCAAGATCCAGGCGGCCTACGAGAAGGATTTCCCCGGCAACTTCCTGTTCGCCGCCGGCAGCGCGGCGACCGGCACCTATCGCGGGCTGAAGCTATGGGAAGCGGCGGTCAAGGAAGCCGGCAAGATCGACCGCGATGCGGTGGCCGCGGCGCTCGATCACGCCAAGATCGCGGAAGGCCCGGGCGGACCGGCCGAGATGGTGCCGGGCAAGCGGCACTGCAAGATGAAGATGTATACCGCTGTTGCCAAAGGCGGGAACTATGAGATCGTGGGCCGCAGCGACGGCCTCGTCGATCCCAAGGAATGCTGAGTGATCCATGGGTGCAGCAAAGCAGGCCCTTCGCGCAACGGTGAATCGGGGGCCCGACGTTTCGATGGCTGACAGTGGATTGGATCGACCATTGCCGGCGCGACAAGCGGCGGGACGAAAGGTGCTCCCGATCGTGGAAGGGGCGGTGCTGATCGCAGCGCTGATCCTGCCGCTGGTTCTGCAGGACTACCTCACGGTGTTCGCCACCCGTGTCATTATCCTCGCCCTGTTCGCGCTCTCGTTCGATCTGGTGTGGGGATATGCCGGCATCATGAGCTTCGGTCAGGCCCTGTTCTTCGGGTCGGCCGGTTATGGCGTTGCGCTGATGGCGCGCGACCTCAACATCACCTCGATCTTTCTGGTGCTGCCGGCGGGAACGCTGATCGGGCTCACCACCTCGCTGCTGCTCGGTGGCTTTCTGCTGCTCGGCCGGCATCCCTCCAGCGTGATCTTCGTTGCACTCGGTACCCTGACCGGATCCTACGCCGCCGACCGCTTGGCACGCGGCTGGTACTATCTCGGCGGACAGAACGGCATTCCTTCGATTCCGTCGATGTCGCTCGGCAGCTACGACATTACCGAGGGGCCGGTCTATTACTATTTCGCGCTCGGCACTCTGGTCGTCGTCTATCTGCTGTGCCGCTTCCTGGTGCGCTCGCAGTTCGGCCTGGCATTGGCGGGGCTTCGCGAGAACGAGCAGCGCATAGCCTTCTTCGGATACAAGGCGCAACACCTGAAGGCGATTGTTTTTGCCGTCGGCGGCACCATCGCAGGCCTTGCAGGTAGTCTCTACGCGTTTCACGAGGGCTTCGTCTGGCCCAATATGGTCGGCGTGGTAATCTCGACGCAGGTCGTGCTTTACGTTTTATTCGGCGGATCGGGCACATTGATCGGCGCGGTTATCGGCGCCGTGATCATCGAGGGCGTCAGCTTCTGGCTGTCGGACAATTATCGCGACATCTGGCCGATCCTTCTCGGCGTGTTGCTGCTGCTGGTGATCCTGTTCCGCCCGCTCGGGCTGATCAGCTTCGTGCTCGGCGAACGCGAGCGCGTCGGCAGTTTTGGGACGGGGCCGAAGGAGAAGCGCAATGCCGCTCCTTGAGGCGACCGGTATCGTCAAGGTGTTTGGCAAACTCACCGCGCTCGATGGTGCAGCGCTGACGATAGGCGAAAACGAGTTTCACGGCCTGATCGGGCCGAACGGCTCGGGAAAAAGCACCCTGATGAAGTGCGTTGCAGGCGCCGAGATGCCGACCAAAGGCAAGGTCAGCTTCGTCAACCGCGATATTACCCTGTTGTCGCCGACCGAGCGAGCCCGCGCCGGCATGAGCCTGAAATTCCAGATCACCAGCGTGCTGCCGACACTCACGCTGTACGACAACATCCTGCTGGCGCTGCAGGCGCAATCGTCGCTGTTCGATCTGGTGTTCTCGCGCACACGCGGCGTGCTGCACGATCAGGTAATGATGATGCTGAGCCAGTTCCGCCTCGCCGATCGCGCGCATGATGCTGCCGCAGCGCTGTCGCACGGGCAGCAGCAATGGCTGGAAATCGCTATGGCGCTCGCAGCCAAGCCGCGGCTGCTGCTGCTGGACGAGCCGACCGGCGGCATGAGCCTCGAAGAACGCCGCGTCACCGGCGAACTCCTGCAGCCTATCAAGCAGCATTGTTCGCTTGTGATCGTCGAACACGATCTGGATTTCATCCGCGATATCTGCGACCGCCTGACCGTGATCGACCAGGGTCGTGTGCTCGCGTCCGGAACGGTCGCCGAGATCCAGGCCAACAAGAGCGTCCAGGAGATTTATCTGCGCCGTGCCTGAACAGACATTTCTCGACATCCGGCACCTCGAAGCCGGCTATGGCCGCAGCCAGGTCCTGTTCGATGTCAACATCGGCATTCCTTGGCGCGGCGGCGTCGCGGTGCTCGGCCGCAACGGAGCCGGCAAGACCACACTGATGAAGACGATCGTCGGCGAGCTTGCGAGCTCGAAGGGCGAATTGTTTTTCGACGGCCGTGACATCACCCAGCGCCGCACCGAGGAGCGAGTCCGCTCGGGCATCGGCTACGTGCCGCAGGAGCATTCGGTGTTCGCTCGGCTTTCGGTGCGCGACAATCTCGCCGTCGGCTCGCTGTTCAACGTTGATCCGGCGGCGGTCGATCGGGTCCTGACCATCTTCCCAAAGCTCGGGCAGCGGCTCGACCAGCCGGCCGGCACGCTGTCGGGCGGCGAGCGCAAGATGCTGGCGATCGGACGCGCGATGCTTGGCGATCCCAAATTGCTGCTGCTGGACGAGCCGACCGAAGGCGTGTGGGTCGGTGTGATCGAGGAGATCACCGAGCGGCTCATCGAGTTGGCCAAGCAGATCGCGGTCGTCATCGTCGAGCAGCATCTCGATCTCGCGCTGCGCGTCGCCGATTATGCCTATGTGCTCGATCGCGGCAAGGTGGCGCTGCAAGGCGCTGCCGGCGAGGTGCGGAGCGATCCGGAACTATTGCGCTATCTCGCACCGTAGCGTTCGCCGAAGGAGCGCCGGCGTCGATGGCTGATCCGGCTATGAAGGTGTTGCCGCGCCTTACTTCACCGCCCCGAAGCGGCTGTCGAACGAGTTCGTGGAGATGATCGGTGCGGAGCCTGCGACTTGATTGTCCTTGGCGGCAGGTGCCGGGCTATCCGACACCGACGGCTTCAGCGGCGGGCGGCTGGCGGCGGCGTGTTTGGCCTCGGGTTTCGCTGCCGTCGTCGTCTTCGGCGCAGCGGCTTCCGGCCGCGGCGCCTGCTTGGTCTCGGCTGCCTTCGGTTTAGATGGCGGGGTGCTGGCGGTGGCGTCAGCTGCGCCACCAAGGCCGACCTTGCGGGCGAGGCCGGAGAAGAACCCGTCATCTTGCGCCGTCGGCGCCGCATTGGCGACTCGCGTCGAAGCTGCGGCAGGGGCGGGAGCAGATGCAGCAGCCGGTGCTGCGACCAGTTTCGGCTGCTCGGGCGGACCCATTAGCAGGTTTTCGGACGGAGCTTTCGGCGGATTGACGTGGGAGGGAACGGTGCCGGGCGCGCGCGCCATCAGCGACAGGCTTGAGCCGTCGCCGGGTTCCGAAAGCCCGGTGCTGCCTTCGGGCACGCGGGCGGCGAACACCCTGTGCATGCCGCCGTCGATGCCGGTGTTGATTCGGGCGACGGGAGTGCCTTTCGCGATCAGTCTGGCGGTTTCGGCGAGGTCGGTCGCCTGCTTCTCCCGCACAGCGTCGGCGATTTCATCTGGGATCACATAGGCTGGGCATTTGGCGGAGGCGTCGAACACCGGGTCCTTGGTCGCGTTCGGCGGCTTGGCCGCATCGAACACATACTTCTTTTCGCAGAAATCGACCTTCGGCTCCTGCCGCGTCACTTCGAAATGATCATTGCCTTCCTTGATCATTTTCCAGAACGGCATGTGCGGGTTGTTGCGGTGCTTGGCCATGTTGGCCGGCGTCATCCGGAACGGATAGGCCTGCAACTGGAACGACTTCTGGCCGCCGAAGAAGGATTCGCGGCCCAGCGAATAGATCTCCGCGATCTGCTCGTCGGTCATCGCGTAGCAGCCGCGCGAGGAGCAGTCGCCATGCACCATCAGTTGCGAGCCGGTACGTCCCAGCGCCTTGTCGAACGCGTTGGGATAGCCGGTGTTGAAGGAGAGGTAATAGGCCGACTGCGGATTCATCTGCGCCGGCGAGATCGAATAGAAGCCTTCGGGCGCCTGGCGGTCGCCTTCCTTGATCTTCGGTCCGAGGTCGCCTGACCAGCGGCAGATCGGATACGTCTTGAGCAGCGCAAAGCGGCCGGAGCGGTCCTGCTTCCAGATCTCGAGTTCGGCTTCCTGCTTGAACAGCCGGACCAGGATCGGCGACTGCAGGTCCATGTCCTTCGCCGCCATATCGGCGATCAGCTTTGGCGGGACCGGCTGGTTGGCCTTGGCGTTGTTGGCGAGCGAGATTTGGTCGCTGTTGCAGCCGGCCATCAGCACGCCTGCGCCCACGAGGACAGCCGACGTGACGAGCGCGCGAACCAGCGAGCGGTTAATCAAAGGCTAAGCTCCACACCCACCGGGCATTCTCGCACCCCAAATCACAGCGACATGCCCTGAAGCCATTGTCTAAAATATTATCCATTGCCCCCCTGCGCCGCAACCCGAACGGGGCCGTCCAGCGGTTGCCGCGGCAGGCATGGTCAACAGAAACTAAAGACCGGGCTCTGGGCCTAATTGCGGCCGAATCATGCGCGCTGGCGAAAATAATGGCCGTTTAGAGGTCGTTAACAATTGGGGCGGGCACGCGCGGGCGACCGCATCAAGCGAGATGAGATATGGACGCGGCGATCAGCCGAGCTTGCGACCGATATCGAGGAATTTTTGCCGCCGGTGTCGGCGGACAGCATCTGCGTCGAGATTGCGGAGGTCGTTGAAGGCCTCGGCAATGGCATCGCCCGTGGCTGAAATCATCGCCGCTGAATCGCGGTGGGCGCCGCCGGCGGGCTCTTTCAGGATCTGATCGATCACGCCGAATCGCAGCATGTCTTGCGCTGTTATCTTCATGCTGGTGGCGGCTTCCTGCGCCTTGGTGCCGTCGCGCCACAGGATCGAGGAGGCCGCTTCCGGCGAGATCACGCTGTAGATCGCGTGTTCGAACATCAAAACCTTATTCGCGGTGGTGATGGCGATCGCGCCGCCCGACATGCCTTCGCCGGTGATGATCGCGACATTGGGTACGCCGAGCGACAGGCAGGCATCGGTGGAGCGCGCGATCGCTTCCGCCTGGCCGCGTTCCTCGGCGCCGATGCCAGGATAGGCGCCGGCGGAATCGACGATCGACAGCACGGGAATACCGAAACGATCGGCCAGCTCCATCAGTCGCACGGCCTTGCGATAGCCTTCAGGCCGGGCCATGCCGAAATTGTGTTTGATGCGGCCCTCGGTCGAGGCGCCCTTTTCCTGGCCGACGACGCAGATGCTGTCGCCGCGGAAGCGGCCGAAGCCACCCATCAGCGCCTCGTCCTCGCCGAACTTGCGGTCACCCGCCATCGGCGTGAATTCCGTGATCAGCGCCTTGACGAAATCGGTGAAGTGCGGGCGCTGCGGATGGCGCGCCACCAGCGTCTTCTGCCACGGCGTCAAATTGGCATAAAGATCGGCCAGCGCCTGCTGCGCCTTGTCCTCGATGCGCGCAATCTCGTCGCCGATGTCGCTGCCGGACGCCGCCAGCGCGCGCAATTCGTCGATCTTTGACTCGAGTTCGGCGACTGGTTTTTCGAAGTCGAGATAGCTGCGCATCTGTTCCGGCATCGAGACAATATAGGAAACAACGTGCTGTCAGGCGAAGCGGTTTTCGATTCGCTCCAGGAAAGCACGCATCTTCAATGATTTAGCGTGCATTTCGGTCCGGGTGACCCGGCTTGCCGAAAGCGCGCCAAACAAGGCCGCGGGCGGGACGGCTGTTTCGGGGGAGAAGCCGCGGAAGTCAAGGCGAATGAGGCGCGCGCGGCGATATCTCCGTGTCCCGGATGCCGAAGTCTCGTAGCCCGGATGGAGCCAACGGGTCGCGCGAACGCGCGCCCGATGACAGGCTCCGCGCAATCCGGGACCGGTCGATCCAGATGCGAGATAGTCCCCGGATTTCGCTCCGCTCCATCCGGGCTACGCTTCCTTACTTCTCCGCCAGCGGGTGCAGGTCGCGCACCAGGCTCTTCAGCCGCTCCTCGACCACATGGGTATAGATCTGCGTGGTCGATATGTCGGTGTGGCCGAGCAGGGTCTGCACGATGCGCAGGTCCGCGCCGTTGTGCAGCAAATGGCTGGCAAAGGCGTGGCGCAGCACGTGCGGCGAGACCAGCCGCGGCGCGAGGCCGGACGCCGCCGCCAGTTCCTTCAAGTCGCGCGCAAAGTGCTGCCGCGTCAGATGGCCGCTCTCACCGAAAGAGGGAAACAGCCACTTTGATGCGGCGGTATTTTTCTTCTTCTCGGGCCTGAGCGCTTCCATCGCGGCGAGGTAATCGGCCATCGCCTGCCTTGAGGCTTCGTTGAGCGGCACCAGCCGCTCCTTGTTGCCCTTGCCGCGTACCATGATCATGCGGGCATCGCGCCGCGCGGCCGACAACGGCAACGCCACCAGCTCCGAGACGCGCAAGCCGGTGGCGTAGAGCACCTCCAAAAGGCAATACAGCCGCATCGCGCGCAGCCGCTGCTGCGGCGAGGCGTTCTCGGCCTCGGTCAATTCCTTGGCCCGCGTCAGCATGCGGTCGACGTCCGATATCGACAGCACCTTCGGCAGCCCGCGGCCGCGCTTGGGGCCGGACAGGATCGCCGCCGGATCGTCGGCACGGATGCGCTCGTTGAGCAGGAAGCGGAACAGATGCCGCATCGCCGACAGCCGCCGCGCCACGCTGGAGGATTTGAAGCCACGCGTGTCGAGATCGGCGAGGTAGTCGCGCAGCACGTCGGTCCCGGCACGGGTAAAGTTTTGCCCGGCTTGCCCAAGAAATTCGGAGAAATCTGTGAGGTCGCGGCGATAGGCATCGAGCGTATTGTCGCCTGCGCCCTGTTCCGCCGCGAGCATGTCGAGGAACAGGTTGATCAGCTTCGTGTCGGAGGGTGTCGTGCGCATTCGCTATGATACCGCATGACCCGGGCAGGACGGAGGCCTTTTCAAATCAAACACGCGCTTGCACAAGCATTCGGAACGCTAGGACATTTGACTGATCGCCGTGGCCTGCGACCAGACGACCATCCACCGCCCGTCGTGATATTCGTAAGTGTCGGTGTGCCAGTAATCGCCAGGGGCGACCTGGCGGCCATCGAACACGATCTCGAGCCTGGCGCGATACCGAATCACTGCATGGCCCTTGTGCTGCCGTACGGCGATAAGTCCGGGTTCCCACATGAGATATTTGATCTGGCCACTCGCGATCGCGCCCAAATATTCGTCCTTGGATAGCGGTATTCCGATCGGCGTAATCAACTGGAACTCGGACGCATGAAGCGGCCCCGCCGCCTCCATTTCGCCGGCGACCAGGGCGCGAAGCCGCGATCGTTCGGCGTTGCGGATGTGCTCGGCTTCCGGTGAGGAGTCCGTGTCGGTGGTGTGCGTTGGCATCGGTGTTGTCCGCGGTTAAACAGATAGACAATAATTGTCCATTCGTCTTTGACGGATTAGACAAACACTGTCAATCTGTCTCGCATGAATCAGGGCGACCAAAAATCTGAGACCATTCTCGACGCGGCGCTTCCGGTCTTCGTGCGTCACGGCTTCCGCAAGACATCGATGGCCGACATCGCGCGCGCGGCGGGCATGTCTCGGGCGGCGCTCTATCTGAGCTTCAGCAGCAAAGAAGAACTGTTTCGGGCGGGGTCGGCCCGGGCGCACGCCCGGGCAATGCGAAAGGTCGAAGCCGCGCTCGCTGGTGACGGCGATGTTTTCAGTCGGATTGAAACGGCTATTGCCGCTTTCCAGCGGGAATTAATCGCGCCGTTCGCCGGCAGCGGCGACGCGGCGGAACTGTTCGAAACCAATATGGCATTGGCCCGAAACGTCACGCTGGCGGCGCGCGCCGAGCTGGTGGCCCTCCTTGCTCAAGCGCTAACCAATGCGCAGGCGACAGGTGCGATCACCTTGGATGCTCTGCATGCCACGCCTGCCGATCTAGCCGCCATCATTGTTGCGGCCACGGAGGGTATCAAGGACGCGCAAGTCGCGGGCCACGATCTGCTCGAAGATACGCGGCTGTTCCTGCGTCTGCTGCGCAAAGCGCTCAGTCGCTAATTTGCCAGCCGTCTGATCCTCGCAACCAGCGGCTATCTCTTGAGGAACTTGTCTGCGGGAATGGTGACCGTCATTTCCCGGGGGCTTGGATTGACGAAATTCGCCAGCGCGAAAATCACGCCATAGATCACCCCGGCGATCACGCCGACGACCGTCAGAAAACGGAACAAGCTGGGCATGGGGGCTCAGAGCGGCGAATTAACCAATGAAATCATCCAACATGTTCCCATCCCCGTGGCAAGAGTCTCTGGCAACCGCGTCAGTCGGGGTAGTATAGGTGTCGCGGAGCGGTGGAAATCCGCAAAACCACAGAGTTTTTTTGATGTCCGAGATCGCACCGGCGCAGGCGAGCGCCCCCCAGGAGGCCGACATTACGTCGGCCCTGGCACGGCGTTCGGTTGTGCTGGTTGGCATGATGGGGGCCGGCAAGTCGACCATCGGCCGACGGCTGGCGGCGCGGTTGCGCCTGCCGTTCCTCGACGCCGATATCGAGATCGAGGCGGCCGCCGGCATGTCGATCCCGGATATTTTCGAAACCCATGGCGAGCCGCATTTCCGGGACGGCGAGGCGCGGGTGATTGCGCGGCTGCTCGATAGCGGTCCGGCCGTGATCGCCACCGGCGGCGGCGCCTTCATGCGCGAGGAGACCCGCACCCGCATCCGCGACAGGGCGGTCTCGATCTGGCTCAAGGCGGACGTCGACATCATTATGAAGCGCGTGAAGCGCCGCGCCGACCGGCCGCTGCTGCAGACCGAGGATCCGGTTGCGACCGTCAGCCGTCTGCTCGAAGCGCGCGAGCCGGTCTACCGGAGCGCCGACGTGACCATTCTGTCTCGCGACGTGCCGCATGATCGAATCGTCGACGAATGCATCGAGGCCCTGCGCGCCCGGCTGTGTGCCGGCGCCCCGGCCGCCCAGCCAACAACCGACGGGATGAACGTCACGCCATGACTGCGCCGCTGAAACATTTCGCCGATATCACGGTCGACGTCGCCCTCGGCGACCGCGCCTATGACATCGTGATCGGCCGCGGCGTGCTGGATACGCTCGGCGCGCGCGTCGCTGCGCTGCGCGCCGGCGTGCGAACCGCCATCGTCACCGACCGTACCGTCGCAACGCACTGGCTGGAGCAAACCGAGCGTTCGCTTACCGAAGCCGGCATCCCGACGTCACGCGTGATCGTCGAGGAAGGCGAGGTATCAAAGACCTATGCCGGTCTCGAAAAGGTCTCTGAAGCGCTGATCGCGGCGAAGATCGAGCGCAACGATCTGGTGATCGCGCTCGGCGGCGGCGTGGTCGGCGATCTCGCCGGTTTCGCGGCGGCAATCCTGCGCCGCGGCGTCGATTTCGTGCAGGTGCCGACCTCGCTTTTGGCCCAGGTTGATTCCTCGGTTGGTGGGAAAACCGGCATCAATTCGCCGCAGGGCAAGAATTTGCTTGGCGCGTTTCATCAGCCGGTGCTGGTCATCGCCGATACGTCGGTGCTCGACACGCTGTCGCCGCGCCAGTTCCGCGCCGGCTACGCCGAGGTCGCCAAATATGGCGTGCTCGGCGATGAAGCCTTTTTCGCCTGGCTTGAAGCCAACCATGCCGACATCTTCTCCGGTGGCGCGGCGCGCGAGCACGCGATCGCAACCTCCTGCCGCGCCAAGGCGGCGATCGTCTCCCGCGATGAGCGCGAAAATGGCGAGCGCGCGCTGCTCAACCTCGGCCACACCTTCGGCCATGCGCTGGAGGCCGCGACCGGCTTTTCCGACCGCCTGTTCCACGGCGAAGGCGTCGCCATCGGCATGGTGCTGGCGGCGGAGTTTTCGGCGAAACTCGGCATGATCTCCGAGGCCGACGCCATCCGGGTCGAGCGCCATCTTGCTTCCGTTGGCCTGCCGACCCATTTGCAGGATATCGCGGGCTTTGCCCAGGAAGGGCTGGCCGATGCCGACGCCCTGATGGCGCTGATGGCACAGGACAAGAAGGTCAAGCGCGGCAAGCTGACCTTCATCCTGCTGCAGGCGATCGGCCGCGCGGTGGTTGCAAACGACGTCGAGCCGGCGCTGGTTCGCGATTTCCTGCAACAGAAGTTGTCGGGATGAGGGAATTATCGGGCGGCTTGACGCGAGCGTCGCGCGGGGCCGGGGCCGTCACGAGGAATATATGAGTTCGACCGCGTTCAATCTGCTGCTCGCGACCTTGCTGCTCGCCGCCAACGCGTTTTACGTGGCCGCCGAGTTTGCGCTGGTCAAGAGCCGCGGGTTTCGCATCAGGGCGATGGTCGAACAGAATCGTTTTGGCGCTCACCTCCTGCAAAGCATGATGGGCAACATCGAGGCCTATCTCGCGTGTTGCCAACTCGGCATCACCATGGCCTCGCTCGGCCTCGGCTGGGTTGGCGAGCCCACGGTTTCGGCTCTGCTGGAGCCGCTGCTCATTCCGCTCGGAATGTCGGAAGCCACCTTGCACTTCGTGTCGTTCCTGGCCGGGTTCCTGGTGTTCTCCTCGCTGCATATCGTCGTCGGCGAGCAGGTGCCGAAGACGCTGGCGATCAGGGAGCCGATGCCGGTATCGCAATGGATCGCCTATCCGCTCTATCTGTCCTTTCTGGTTTTCTATCCGCTCAATTGGCTGCTCAACAGCGCGTCACGTGCGATCTTGCGCCTGCTCGGTGTGCAGGAATCCTCGCAACATGAAATCCTCACGGACTCCGAGATCGAAGGGCTGGTAGAAGAATCGGCCGAGCACGGCGGGATCGAAAGCGGGGAGGCCGAATACCTTCAAAATGTCTTCCGCTTTGGCGACCTCGCCGTGTCAGATGTCATGGTCCACCGCACTGCGATGGTGATGATCAATGCCGACCTGCCGCCGGACGAACTGGTGGGCGAGGTGCTGGCCACAGAATACACCCGGATCCCGTTGTGGCGCGACAAGCCGGAGAACATCATCGGCGTGCTGCACGCCAAGGATCTCTTGCGCGCGATCCGTGCTTCCGACGGCGATACCTCGCACATCAACGTTTCGGCCATCATGCGCCCGCCCTGGTTCGTGCCGGAGATGCGGCCGCTATCGGAGCAGTTGAAGGCGTTCCGCCGCCGCAAAACCCACTTCGCGCTCGTCGTAGACGAATATGGCGAGGTCGAAGGCATGGTGACGCTGGAGGACGTTCTGGAAGAGATCGTCGGTGATATTTCCGACGAGCATGACGTCGTGGTCGCCGGCGTCCGCGTCCAGGCCGACGGCTCCGTCGTGGTGGATGGCTCCGTGCCGATCCGCGATCTCAACCGCGCTATGAACTGGCATCTGCCCGACGAGGAGGCAACCACGGTCGCCGGTCTCGTGATTCACGAGGCGCGCTCGATTCCCGAACGTGGCCAGAATTTTACCTTCCACGGCTGCCGTTTCCGCGTGCTGCGCCGCGAGCGCAACCGCATTACGGCGCTGAAGATCACGCCGCTGCCGCGCGAAACCGACGCCGAGTATCCGAAGCCGAAGCGGGCAGGGACGGCGTTCTGAGCGCCTCCGCGCATTGCGCGCTTATTCCTGACATGACGGGACTATTCAATATCGATCGTGACGCCAGAGAGCTTCCACTGGCCGTCGGAGGGAATGAAGCCGAGCTGGTACTTCACCTTTTTCGGTGTGGTATCGAAGCGGCCCTTCAGGCGCAGCACGCCCTTGTCATCGATCTTTGCGTCCTCCTCCGGAATGACTGGGCTGGCGACGATCGCGTCGAACACGGCGTGCTTCTCGACTAGGTCCTTGAAGACAGCCCGCAGCTTGTCGGGCGGAAACTGATCGCGAAACGGCTTTGAAATCTTGGCGTGGAGGACCGTGAAATTGTCCGATGCCACCGCGTCGTTGAGCGTCACCAGAATGCTCTTGATGAGCACCTCCTGGACAAAGGGGCTCGGCATATCCAGTGCCTGCGTCCTGATTGGGGAGACCGCAACCAGCAGCGCCACGGCGGCGGCCCATCTGAAGCGTGCCCAGTATCGCATCGGACGATCCATCGAGCTGCTATGGCATTAGGGTCGGTCCGACCCCGCGTTCAACCGGAACTTCACCTTCGCTTCAGTGATTGTCTCACAGTTGCGAAAACGGTTCTACCGTCTCTGGCGATCTTCACAGGAAGCTGGTGGATAGCATCACGCCAAGTAGCCGATGGCTTCGGCGAGTAGTCGTTCAGGCGGGTGTGCCGAGGTATCCAGCGTCAGCCGTGCATCGATCCAGGCCTCATAGCCGGTACGCCGTTTTTCGACTTCGGCCCAGGTGATCTCGGTCATTCCCTCGATTTGACGCATTCGCGCTTCAATGCGCCGGCGGTGCGTCGCCTCGTCCACGCAAATGCACTCGATGATCGACAAATTCGCGCGATGTTTTTCGGCGAGATTTCGCCAGGCGGCGCGTGGCGCCTCAACCGGATTGACGGCGTCAATAATAACCGACTGCCCCAGCCGCAGATGCTCTTCGGCCAATGCTTGAGCAACGACATATGCCGCAATTCCCGTGTGATCCCGGGGCAGGCCGCTGCGCCACATCGCGGCCTCGATCGGATCGACAGAAAACAGCGGCAGCGAAAAATGCCGCGAAAGCCCTTCCGCCAGCGTGCTCTTCCCGGAACCCGGGAGCCCTGCCAAAATTACGAGCTTCTGCGACATCATCATCGGATGCTGATATGCTCGCGGCCGGTTTCCACACTACCTCCCGGCGGCTTCTCCCGGCGCCTGCGCCTTGATGGCGAGTGCATGGACGGAGCCCTCAAGTTCCACCGCAAGTGCCGTGTTTACCATGCGGTGGCGTTCAACCCGGCTCTTCCCTTCGAAGGCCGGAGATACGATATAGACCCTGAAATGCGTCTCACCGCCTGGCCGGTGGCCCGCATGACCCTCGTGCAGATGAGATTCGTCCGCGACGTCGAGGCTTTCCGGCAAGAAAGCTTCACGCAACTTGTTTATGATAATGTCCCTGGTGCTCATGATGGCGGCAGATAATTCTGTGTCGGCTTCCCGTCAATGGCGCATCCGAATAGAGGTATTCGCAATGTCAAGACTTGAAGCCTTGCGCATTGCGTAGTCAAAGTCAGCCATGCCGATTGATTCATCCAAGTTCTTCGATTCCATTCGCATCAAGCCCAACAAGCTGAGTGCGAAGCAGCAGGCGCAGACGCGCGAGGAAGCCGCCATGTGCGAGTGGGCGGGCTGCCAGAACAAGGGCCCGCACCGCGCGCCCAAGGGCCGGGAGAATTCCCGCGAGTACTGGCACTTCTGTCTCAACCACGTGCGCGAATACAACCAGTCCTACAATTTCTTCCAAGGCATGAACGCCGATGCCGTGGCGCGCTACCAGAAGGATGCGCTGACCGGCCATCGCCCGACCTGGAAGATGGGCGCCAACACCGCCGGCAAGAAGGGCAAGCAGCCCAGTGCCGAGGATTTTGACGGCGCCGCCGATCCGTTCAGCATGTTCTCCGAGCTCAACGGCCGCGGCCGCTGGCGACCAGGCCCGGGCGCGCAGGCCAAGACCGAAACGCGCAAGGTCATGAACGCCGAGCGCAAGGCGCTGCAGGTGATGGGGCTTACGTCCGAAGCAACGCTTGATGACGTCAAGGCCAAGTACAAGGCGCTGGTCAAACAGCACCATCCCGACGCCAATGGCGGCGACCGCTCCACCGAGGACCGCCTGATCGAGATCATCAAGGCGTATAATTATCTGAAGACGGTGGTGCGCGGCGCGTAGCTCCCCCGGCAATTCCTCATCCTGAGGAGCGGCGTCTTCGCCGCGTCTCGAAGGATGAAGGCCCATCTGTGGCCTCATGGTTCGAGACGCGCGAAGACGCGCTCCTCACCATGAGGATCGGGTCCACCAAGTTCTTTGTTCGTACCTCACCCCGGCATCGGCCCGACATACGCCGAACTCGGCCGGATCAGCCGGCCGCCACGCTGCTGCTCGCGGGCATGCGCGGTCCAGCCTGCGGCGCGCGCCACCGCAAAGATCGGCGTAAACGCCTGTCGCGGAATTTTCAGCGCGTCGAGCAGGATTGCGGTGAAGAACTCCACATTGGTATCGAGCGGGCGCTCCGGATTTTTCCGCCGCAGGGCCTCGCGGATATAGGCCTCCACCTCGCCCGCGAACGGCAGATCGGTGCCGCCTCCTGCGAGCCGCTCGATCGCGCGCTTGAGCACATCTGCGCGTGGGTCGCGGACGCGATAGACGCGGTGGCCGAATCCCATCAGCCGCTCGCCACGGCCCAGCGCGCTGTCGACCCACGGTTTGATCCGCTCGGTCGAGCCGATCGCATCCAGCATCTCCAGCACCGGCTCGGGGGCGCCGCCATGCAGCGGCCCGGTCAGAGCGCAATAACCGGCTGTGACGGCTGCGAACAAATCCGCCTGCGTCGAGGCCACCACGCGTGTCGTGAAGGTCGACGCATTCATGCCGTGATCGCACACCGTAACGAAGTAGGTGTCGAGCGCGGTGAT
This sequence comes from Bradyrhizobium sp. sBnM-33, assembly GCF_032917945.1. Taxonomy (NCBI): domain Bacteria; kingdom Pseudomonadati; phylum Pseudomonadota; class Alphaproteobacteria; order Hyphomicrobiales; family Nitrobacteraceae; genus Bradyrhizobium; species Bradyrhizobium sp. sBnM-33. The sequence goes on along the minus strand of NZ_CP136624.1, from coordinate 8,982,490 downwards.
CTCGCGTGGTTCGGCTTTGCGGCCGCGCAGCATCGACAGCGTGTCGGCGGCATGGCCAAGACTCGGGTCGGGCGCGATGGGGTCCTCGCCTTTGGCCCGCTGCAGCAGCGCGCCGGCAATCACCGGCAACGCGCCGACGATGGTCGCCTCGTGCTCAAGTCCGTTCTCGCCGCGCAGGCCGGCAACGGCTGCGCGAAAGCCGTCGACAATCGACATGCCACGCGTTGCCGGCAGCAATTCGGGTAGCCTTGCGAACGCGCGTTCCCGCGCAGCGCCAAGCCTAGAGCGCACATTGGCTTCGTTGAGCGAGGTTCCTGTTGCGGCGTTCCACAGCCGCGCGGTGACGCCTTCGAAACTGGATTTTCCCGCGAGGTCGCCGACCCGCTCACCGGCAATGATCAGTTCGCCGCGCTCGCCGTCGACATGGCTGAGCACGGTTTCGGCGGCCGGAATGCCGTCGAGGCCGATCGGGGTCTTGGAAATCTGCATGTTCATGAGGGCTCTCCTTTGCCTGCCGTAAAGGTCGGGCCCCTCGACAGATTGATCAATCTTGATTATGTAAATCAATATGAAAAAATCCGCCGGCCTTTACCTCTCGGCCCGCGAGGCCTCCGCCGAGCTCGCGATCTCCCAGGCAACCCTCTACGCTTATGTCAGCCGTGGCCTGATCCGCTCGGAACCGTCGGAGGATTCTCGCAGCCACCGTTACCGGGCCGAGGACGTCCGCACGCTGAAAGAGCGGCGCGCGCCGTCGCCGGAGCCGCGCGGCCTGCGCAGCTTCGACGCCGATCTGCCGGTGATGGATTCGGCCGTCGGAACGATCACCGAGGACGGCGCGATCTACCGCGGCGTCAACTGCATCGATCTTGCCGAGCGTGACACGCTCGAACATGCCGCGACGCTGTTGTGGGACGTGACCGGTGTCGATCCGTTTGATCAGAACAATTGTCCCGTTGTGTCGGACGAAATGCGCGCAGTGGCCGAGGCCGCACGTGGGGCTAATGCGATCGATCGCGCCATCGCCGTGCTCGCGCTCGCCGCCAGGGCTGACCCGAGGGCCTTCACCCGCGCCGACGAAGAGCGCGCGATGCTAGGTGGCCGCATCATGCGCCTCGTGGTCGCGACCATGCTGAACTCCAAATCCTCGGCAAAGCCGCTTCACTTGCAGATCGCACGCGTCTGGGCGCCGGAGCACAAGCACGCGGCCGATCTGATCCGCCGCGCGCTGGTGCTGCTGGCGGATCATGAGCTGAATGCCTCGACCTTTACCGTGCGCTGCGCGGCCTCGACCGGGCTAAATCTCTACGATGCCATGATCGCCGGCCTCGTCGCGCTGAAGGGCCCGAAGCACGGCGGCGCCGGCGTGCTGGCGGCGCAGCTTTTGAAGACGCTTGCCAATGGCGAGGTAGCCCCCGTCATCCGCGAGCGCGTCGCGCTCGGCGAGCGCTTCGCGGGCTTTGGCCATGGCGTCTATAAGCATGGCGATCCCCGTGCGCGGGCGCTCTTGGAGGCACTGGCACGCTCGGGCGCGGACCGTAAGCTGACCCACGAAATCCCGGAGCGGATCGCGGAGGCGACTGGCGAGTTCGTCAATATCGACTATGCCCTTGCGGTGCTGGTGCACACGCTCGGACTACCGCCGGGCCATGAACTGGTGCTGTTTTCCATGGCGCGCACGGTCGGATGGATCGCGCATGCCTGCGAGCAATTGCGCCATGGCCGGCTGATCCGGCCTCGCGCGCGCTATGTCGGCCCCGCACCGGGACGAAGCCCGTCCCGGGCTTAATCCGAAGGAGGCTTCCCCATCCGGCGGCGGCGCAGCGTCCAGACGCCGAGCGCGATGATCGCCGCCGCGAACACGGCTAAAATCCACAGGTGCTTGCCGGTGCCCTGGTCATGCGGCAGGCCGGCATATTCATGCAATGCCGAGACCGCGAGCACGCCTGGCAGCACATGCGCCAAAGCCCAGGCCAGTACCGCGGGAATATTGACGCCGAAGAAAACGGCCGGCGACATCCCGAGCGCGCCCGCGGTGATCGGTACGAAGGCACGGATCGGTGGCACAAAGCGCGCGAACAACACGGCCAGCGTCCCCCAGCGGTGGAAGAACGTCTCGCTCTGCGCCATCACGCCTGGATATTTCGACATCGGCCAGGCGTTAAGAATTCGGCGTTGCGCGCGATGGCCGGCCCAAAACGCCGAGCCGTCGCCGAGTATGGCGCCGGCGATCGCGGCCGCGATCACGCCCCACAGCTTCAGTTCGCCGCCGGGCACCAGCGCACTCAGCGCAAGGATGAGGGTTGAGCCCGGCACCAGCGCGCCTGCGACCGGGATCGCTTCCAAGAGGGCTGCCAGAAATAGCGTCAGGTAGGCCAGCCAGGGATAGGCCGATACCAATGCAATCACGGGATCGAGGAATGAAGTCACAACTGCCGTCCTGTGGGTGGCGCCTGCGCCCAGAACTACCAAGCCCGGGCAAGGGCCGAAAGCGCCGGCAGGTCTCCGGTTTCGGCCCCGCCAAGTGGCCAAACCGGCAAAAGTGCGGCGTGATTCGCAGAGCAGCCCTCCAAAAAGCTGAGAGATGGCTTATCTCAATGATAAGGCAATGGAACTTTGATTGCGCCGCGGGCTTCTGCCGGCCCCTGCTCTCTGCTAGGTTCACGTTAGCCCCCATCCGCAGCCATTCAATAGATCTGGTTTCGGGAACGCCCGGGACCTCGGAGGATTGATGACGACCGCCGCCATGAGCAAAGTTTCGGAGCCCGTCGGACTGCCCGACATGAAGGTGTCGGTCCGGCAGGTTTTCGGTATCGACAGCGATCTCGAAGTGCCGGCCTATTCCGAAGTCGACCCGCACGTGCCGGAAGTCGATTCGGACTACCGCTTCGACCGCGCCACCACGCTCGCGATTCTCGCCGGTTTCGCCAAGAACCGCCGCGTCATGGTCACCGGCTATCACGGCACCGGTAAATCGACCCATATCGAGCAGGTCGCGGCGCGCCTGAACTGGCCCTGCGTGCGCGTCAACCTGGACAGCCACATCAGCCGTATCGATCTGGTCGGCAAGGACTCGATCGTCATCAAGGACGGCAAGCAGGTCACCGAATTCCGCGACGGCATTCTGCCTTGGGCGCTGCAACACAACATCGCGCTGGTGTTCGACGAATACGACGCCGGCCGCCCCGACGTGATGTTCGTGATCCAGCGCGTGCTGGAAGTCTCCGGCCGGCTGACGCTGTTGGACCAGAACAAGGTGATCAAGCCGCACCCGGCGTTCCGCCTGTTTTCCACCGCCAACACGGTCGGCCTCGGCGACACCTCGGGCCTCTATCACGGCACCCAGCAGATCAACCAGGGCCAGATGGACCGCTGGTCGATCGTCACCACACTGAACTATCTGGCGCATGACGAGGAAGTCGAGATCGTGCTGGCCAAGGCGCATCACTACCGCACCCAGGAAGGTCGCGACATCGTCAACAAGATGGTGCGGCTGGCCGATCTCACCCGTAACGCATTCGCCAATGGCGATTTGTCGACGGTGATGAGCCCGCGGACCGTGATCACCTGGGCCGAGAACTCCGACATCTTCGGCGACATCGGCTTTGCGTTCCGCGTCACCTTCCTCAACAAATGTGACGAGCTGGAGCGGCCGCTTGTGGCCGAATTCTATCAGCGCTGCTTCAACCAGGAGCTGCCCGAGAGTTCGGTGAACGTGGCGCTTTCGTAACTGTCGTCCCTGCGAAAGCAGGGAGCGGACTTTCGATAGAGGGATGCTGCCAACGTCGGGTGAAATAACGACCGCTGGTGGTTATGGGTCCCCGCGTTCGCGGGGACGACGGAAGTAGAGCCAGGATGACGACGTCGAACTCCAAATTCCGCACCGGATCCAAGGAAGCCCCGACCGAACCGTTCAAGCGCGCGGTGACCTCGTGCCTGCGCGCAATCGCGAAGGCGCCGGAACTGGACGTGACGTTCGCGGCCGAGCGCCCCGGTCTCGCGCCGGGCAAGGCGCGGCTGCCCGAGCCCGCCCGCAAGATGACCAAGCGCGATGCGGCGATCGTGCGCGGCCACGCCGACTCGATCGCATTAAAGCTCGCCTGTCACGACCCCAAGGTACACCGCAAGCTGATGCCGGGAAATCCGCAGGCGCGCGGCGTATTCGAGGCGGTGGAGCAGGCGCGCGTCGAGGCCATCGGCTCGCGCCGGATGTCGGGCGTTGCGAAAAACCTCACAGCGATGCTCGACGATCATTTTCATCGCGGCAAATACGACGAGATCACCGACCGCGCCGATGCGCCGCTGTCGGATGCGCTGGCAATGCTGGTGCGCGAACGCCTGACTGGGCTCGCCCCGCCTACCGCTGCGAAGAAGATGGTCGATCTCTGGCGGCCGGTGCTGGAAGGCAAGATCGGCACCCGGCTCGATAAGCTCAGCCGCGTCACCGAGGACCAGGCCAGGTTCGGCGATCTCGTGCACGACCTCTTGTCGGCGCTCGACCTCGGCGATGACCGCGATGCGGATGCCGATGACGACGAAAACGATGACGAGAATCAGGACGGCGAGAACGATCAGTCCGGCGCCGAGGGTTCGCCCGATTCCGATGCCGCGCAGGAAATGAGCGCCGACGAGGCGCAGGCTTCCACCGACGAAATGTCGGAAAGCGCGATGGAGAGCGCGCAGGCCTCCACATCAGATACGTTCGATGACGGCGAGCTCGGCGACGACGAGACGCCAGGCGAGGCGACGCGGCCGAATACGCGCGGTGCCAACGAGCCGCGCGGACCGGAATATCACGCCTTTGCACCGAAATTCGACGAGGTCATCGCCGCCGAAGATCTCTGCGACCATGACGAGCTGGAACGCTTGCGTTCCTACCTCGACAAGCAGCTCGCCCATCTGCAGGGCATCGTCGCACGGCTCGCCAACCGGCTGCAGCGTCGCCTGATGGCGCAACAAAACCGCGCATGGGAATTCGATCTCGAGGAAGGTATCCTCGATCCCGCGCGCCTGTCGCGCGTGGTTACCGATCCCTATCACCCGCTGTCCTTTATGCACGAGAAGGAAGCCACCTTCCGCGATACCGTGGTGACGCTGCTTCTCGATAATTCCGGTTCGATGCGCGGCCGTCCGATCACGGTGGCGGCGACCTGCGCCGATATCCTGGCGCGCACGCTGGAGCGTTGCGGCGTCAAGGTCGAAATTTTGGGCTTCACCACGCGCGCCTGGAAGGGCGGCCAGTCCCGCGAGGCGTGGCTTGCCGCTGGCAAGCCGGCCAGTCCCGGACGCCTCAACGACCTCCGCCACATCATCTACAAATCGGCCGATGCGCCGTGGCGGCGTTCGCGCAAGAATTTGGGGCTGATGATGCGCGAGGGCCTCTTGAAGGAAAACATCGATGGCGAGGCACTGGACTGGGCGCACAAGCGGCTGCTCGGACGGGCCGAACAGCGCAAGATCCTGATGATGATTTCGGACGGCGCGCCGGTCGACGATTCCACGCTGTCGGTCAATCCCGGCAACTACCTCGAGCGGCATTTGCGCCACATCATCGAGGAGATCGAGACCCGTTCGCCGGTCGAGTTGATCGCGATCGGCATCGGTCACGACGTCACGCGCTACTACCGGCGCGCGGTCACCATCGTCGATGCCGAGGAGCTTGGCGGCGCCATCACCGAAAAACTCGCCGAGCTGTTCAGCGAGACCAACGGCGCCGCGCCCGCCATGGGCCACCACCGGCCGCGCCGCCTGCACTCGTGAAAGCATGCCCCCGCTCATAGGCCGCCGCCGCCTTTTGAAATATGCAGCGGCGGCGCTTTCGATGGCGGCCGTGCCCTGCGCGGCATTGGCGCAGACCGCCGTTCAGCGGCCGCCGAAGCAGACCGCTACAGACGAATTCTCGGTCAGTGCGCCGGTTTCGATCGAGGTCAATGCCCGGCCGCTGCCCTCGTTCGACACCCGCGACCGCTCGCGTGTGCGGTTCGGCGAGCTCGAATATCGCAGCGGACTGATTCTTACCTCGCGTTTTCGCGGCTTCGGCGGATTGTCGGGCCTGCGGCTGGATGCCAAGGGCGAGCGTTTCATCGCCATCAGCGACAAGGGGGGCTGGTTCACCGGCCGAATTGTCTACAAGGGCCGCGAGATGACCGGACTCGACGATGTCGAGGCCTCGCCGGTGCTTGGCCACGACGGCAAGCCGATCACCTCGCGCGGCTGGTACGACACCGAGGCGATCGCGCTCGACGGCTCGCTGGTCTATGTCGGTCTCGAGCGCGTCAATCAGATACTGCGCTTCGACTTCGCCAAAGGATTTACCCGCGCGCATGGCGAATTGATTCAGTTGCCGCTGGGTGTGCGCAAGCTGCCCAACAACAAGGGAATCGAGGCGCTTGTCGTGGTGCCGAAGGGCTTGCCGCTGGCGGGAACGCTGATCGCGATCTCCGAACGCGCACTCGACGCGCAGGGCAACATCACAGCCTTCCTGATCGGTAGGACGCTGGGGCTGTTCAGCATCCACCGCAGCGACAATTTTGATATCAGCGACGCGGTGCTGCTGCCGTCCGGTGGGCTGCTGCTGCTCGAACGCAAATTCTCCTGGCTCGGCGGCGTCGGTATCCGCATCCGCCGCATCGCACTTGCTTCTATCGCCCCCGGGGCCCTTATCGACGGCCCCGTGATCTTCGAGGCCGATCTCGGCAGCGAGATCGACAATCTCGAGGGCATCGACGCCCATGTCACGCCGGAGGGCGAGACGGTCCTGACGCTCGTCTCCGACGACAATTTCTCGATGATCCAGCGCAACCTGCTGCTGCAATTCGCGCTGGTGGAATAGGGCCGCTCCTTCTCCCGTATATTCGCCCGGCAGGGTTGAGCCAGGCGCGGTTGAGCGGCGGGCGCGGCCTCGTTACACAATAGGGTGTACTTTCCTCCGGTCCGGATCCCTTCGCCCATGAGCGCTTTGTTTACCCCGATCAAACTGCGCGGCCTGACGCTTCCTAACCGCATCATGGTGGCGCCGATGTGCCAGTATTCGGCCGTGGACGGCGAGGCCAATGACTGGCACTTCACCCACATCAATTCGCTGGCGCTGTCGGGAGCTGGTGCCTTCTGCATCGAGGCGACCGCGGTGGAGCCGACCGGCCGGATCACGCCGGGCTGCCTCGGCCTCTATAACGACGCCACTGAAGCCGCGCTGAGGCCGATCCTGGCGTCGGTGCGCAAACGTTCGAAGACCGCCGTGATGATGCAGCTGGCCCATGCCGGCCGCAAGGCGTCGAGCCACACGCCGTGGGATGGCGGGCAACTGATCCCGGTGGCCGAAGGCGGCTGGCGGCCGGAGGGACCGTCGGCGATCCCGCACAAGGAGGGCGAGCCGCCGCCCGTTGCCTTCGATGCCACAGGCCTTGCGCGCGTGCGCGATGCGTTCGTGGCGGCTACGAAGCGCGCCGAGCGGCTCGGCATCGACGCCATCGAGGTGCACTCGGCGCACGGCTATCTCCTGCACCAGTTCCTGTCGCCGATCGCCAACCGGCGCACCGATCAATATGGCGGCTCGTTGCAGAATCGCATGCGCTTTCCGCTCGAAGTGTTCGACGCGGTGCGCGCGGCGTTTCCGCATGACAAGCCGGTCGGCATTCGCGTTTCCTGCACCGACTGGGTCGAGGGCGGCTGGGATCTGGCGCAGACCATCGAATTCGCGCAGGAGCTGAAGAAGCACGGCGTCGACTGGATCGACGCATCCTCGGGCGGCGTCTCGCCGCTGCAAAAAATTCCGCTCGGCCCCGGGTATCAGGTGCCGTTCGCGCAAGCGATCCGCGAGGCGACCGGTCTCACCACGATCGCCGTCGGCCTGATCACCGAGCCGAAGCAGGCCGAGGAGATCATTGCCTCGGGCAAGGCCGACATGGTCGCGCTCGCCCGCGCCATGCTCTACGACCCGCGCTGGGGCTGGCACGCCGCCGCCGAACTCGGCGGCGAGGTGTTCGCCCCGCCGCAATACTGGCGCTCGCAGCCCTCGACACAGAAGGCGCTGTTCGGCGCCACGACGTTCGGCACGAGGTAGCGCGCGCTCTCCCTTCTCCCCTTGTGGGAGAAGGTGGATCGCTGGCGCGAAGCGGCAGCGAGACGGATGAGCGGTCTCCATCCACGGAGACGGACCCCTCATCCGCCTTCGCTTCGCTACGGCACCTTCTCCCACAAGGGGAGAAGGGAAGCGCGCATCGCTTCGCTGTGCGAACCTCAGCCCAGCCGTTTCGTCATATCTCGGCCATACGTCCGGCGTGCTATGCTTTCGCGTGCGCGCGATAGACGCGTTTTCAATAACGACATACAGCGAGGACACCCCATGGAGATCGGATACTTCACGATGCCGTCCCATCCGCCGGAGTGCGGATTGAAAGAGGGTCACGACTGGGACCTGCAGACGCTGCGCTGGCTCGACGAGCTCGGCTATCAGGAAGCCTGGATCGGCGAGCACCACACCGCGCCCTGGGAACCGCATCCCTCGCCCGATCTCATTCTCGCGCAGGCGTTTCTGCAGACCAAAAATATCCGCCTTGGCCCCGGCGGTTTCCTGTTGCCCTATCACCACCCCGCCGAACTGGCCAACCGCGTCGCGATGCTCGATCATCTCTCCGGCGGACGTCTCAACTTCGGCGTCGCGGCAAGCGGCCTGCCGAGCGACTGGGCGATGTTCAACGTCGACGGCATGTCCGGCCAGAACCGCGACATGACGCGCGAGGCGCTGGAGATCATCCTGAAAATGTGGACCGAGGACGCGCCCTGGACCCATACCGGCAAGTTCTGGACCGTGAGCAAGCCCGACACGATGTTCGACTTCCTCAAGCCCCACATCAAGCCGTTGCAGGCGCCGCATCCGCCGATCGGCGTTGCCGGTCTCTCCAAGGGCTCGGATACGCTCAAGCTCGCCGGCGAGCGCGGCTACATCCCGATGAGCCTCAACCTCAACCCGGCTTACGTCGGCAGCCACTGGGAATCGGTCGAGATCGGTGCTGCGAAAACCGGACGCAAGCCGAAGCGCAGCGACTGGCGCCTGGTGCGCGAGGTGTTCATCGCCGACACCGACGAGGAGGCGTGGCGGCTTTCCGTCGGCGACATGATGGGCCGGATGATGGGCGAATATTTTCTGCCTCTGCTCGGCCATTTCGGCTTCAAGGACTATCTCAAGGCCACGCCCGACATCGCCGACTCCGACGTTACGGTCGAATATTGCGCCCGCAACAACTGGATCGTCGGCTCGCCTGCGACGGTCACCGAGAAGATCGAGCGGATCTATCATGAGGTCGGCGGCTTCGGCACGCTTCTGGTGTTCGGCTTCGACTACAAGCACAAGCCGGAAGCCTGGCACAATTCGCTCCGCCTGTTGAAGCAGGAAGTGATGCCGCGGCTGCAGCATCTCGATGCTGGTCTCACCAAGGCGGCGTGAGTGCTTCCTTCTCCCCTTGTGGGAGAAGGTGCCTTCGCGACAGCGAAGGCGGATGAGGGGTTCTCTCCGCGGAGACAGTCCCCTCTCCGTCTCGCTGCCGCTTCGCGTCCATAGCCGATGCGAGGCATCGGCGTTCTAAGGGACGGCGGCCACAGGCCGCCTACGCCACCTTCTCCCACAAGGGGAGAAGGGAAGTATGCGGCGCGCTCTCCCGTTCACCATGACCCTTTTAGCGCGGCGGCTTCGGCGCCGCGTCGACGGGGCGGACCTGCCAGAACCGCAGCAGGCGGCGCGCGTTTTCGACCGTCAGCTTGGCGTATTGCTCTCTCGCTTTCGCCAGTTCATGCCGGCCCATCGAGCCGGAGGCGAAGCGGCTTTCGAGCACGGCGGCGACGGTGTCCCAGCTCAATCCGGCGACCCGGCAGGGGATCAGCACGCCGTCATCGCGCAGGCTCTGCATCACCGGGCGGATCACCTCGACGCTCGTTCCGGACAGTTCGGCGAGCGCCGCAACCGTCTCGGCGTATTTCCGCTCTCTCGCAAATGCCAATAGCGCCGGCTCGTTCAGCTTGCCGTGCTTGGCGAGCGCTGCAACGAAGCGGCGCGCCATGGTGAAATCGCGCGCGCGCGACATTTCGCGGCCGGCGCCGCCGGCCGCGGCGGCGATCGCGTTGCGGATTTCCTCGAACAGATGCGGCGGTGCGCGCGACAGCAGCCGCGTGCGCACGGCTTCAGTCGCGCTCTGCAGCAATTGCCGGCGCTGCTCGGCCGGCAGGTCGATGCGGATGCCGGTCTCGACCGCCAAATCAGGATCGCTCTCCGCCTGCTTCAGCACGATCGCGTAGCCCGCCGCCGACATCCGCGCGCCTGGATTGGTGACGAGGCGCCGGCTGACGGAAGGATAATGCCGCTTGAGCAGCGCATCGGTGACGATCTCGGTCAGCCACCAGCGTCCGGAGATCGCCAGCAGATGCTGCTCGCCCTTGATCTCGGCCAACTCCACCAGATCGTCCGCCGTCAGCCGCGCCGATTCGGCCAGCACCGGACGCGCGATCGTAATCTCGTCATTGTGCGCGAGCCGTCGGATCACGGCCGCCGGCGCCTGCTTGACGGAAGCGAGCTGCGTGCTCAATTCGGCGAGCGCAATGCGCGCGGAGACATCGGCCAGCGCGCGCAGCTCGATGGTGCGGATCAGCCGTTCCAGCACGTCGCCGAACAGCTCGATCTGCTCGCCGGAATAGCCGTCGGCGGACAGCAGAAACAGGTCGCTGACCTGCTTCAGCGCATCCAGATGTTTTTCCGCCGAGCCGGCCTCGATGGCCGCCTCGACCTCCTCGGTGATCGATCGTTCCAACATCGCTCGTCCTGAGCGTTTCAAGCCGGTTCTGGCAGCAGATAGGTGAGGATAGGGAGCAGAGTTGAACGATTCGTAAACCATTTGGGTTCCGCGGCGGCGGGAATGCGGCGGCAGGGTGGGGCGGGCTTTCTTCTCCCTCTCCCGCTTGCGGGGGAGGGCCGGGGTGGGGGTGCCTCCGCATAACGAGCGCGCCGTGTGGCTACCCCTCTCCCCAACCCTCCCCCGCAAGGGGGGAGGGAGCTCACCGCCCGTGCGGCGATGGCATGCGCGCTTCACGCTTCGGCCCATCGATTCGATCATTGATGCTCGTCCACGACAGGTGCGCCCCCTCTCCCGCTTGCGGGGGAGGGCAGGGGTGGGGGTGCCTCCGCATAACGCGTTGAGTTTTGCAGCAGGGAGAAGCTTCCGCTCTTCTCGTCCTACGATTCCCATTCAGCGTGGATCTCTTTCCCTTCGACGAGTCATTATGTGGAGGCACCCCCACCCCGACCCTCTCAGAGCGAGCTCTGCTCGTCTCGACCCGCAAGCGGGAGAGGGGGAAGACACACCGCCGCGTTCTCGCGGCTTGTTTCGCCCGAGCGTTGCATTTCGTTCACGCCCATCAATCGAGAGGGCGCAGGGAATGCCAGGTGCTTGCTGCACCCGCGGTCTCGTGTGCAAATAGCGCTAGGAGTTGCGCACACGAGCATACAGGTACAGCCGGGGCACGCCGGCATTCCCTGCGCAGTGGTTTTACGGCTTATGCCGTGCTCTCCCTGGAGACGAATTCCTTTTGCCTCCATCGCTTCGCGAATTTGCTGGCGTCGCCGGCCCGGTTGGGCGGCGGTCGCCTCCGCAAAGCTTGACGCCAGCCACGGGCGCCAGGACCACACGGTTTTGCCGTACGCGAATGCGCCGCTCGTCCTGCGCTGATTAATTGCTCACGGCCTTTCGGCCGCCCTGCAACGCCTCGCGCGCGCGATCGCTTCCGCGTCCACCGCTCCCCGCACTCCACGTATCGTGACGACGCGTACGCCCCTCTTCGATGAGGCGGGATGCGAGGAGTTGTAGGATTGATTTGGGTCTGGCGCGAAGCGGAATATTTTTCCGCCAAGGGCTGGACAGGTTTTCGCGCGACGAAGTGATTTGCCCGTCGGGCAGTCACACACGGGATCACAGATGTCAGGCCTCACCAATGACGATTGAAGACTGTTCGCTCGCAATGGCGGGTGGAGAGAGCGAGCGTTATTCCGCCACGACCTCTTCCGCGCTCGCATGCGCCGGCGGCACGGGCATCGGGAATTTCTCGTACTGCTTCGGCAGGTTCACCGGCCGATAGCTCGGCAGCGCGTCCATGCGCATCAGCGCGGATTCGTGGATCACGGCGCCGTCGGGGATCAGCCGCGGCTCGGCGTCGGGGATGTAGTAGCCGAAATGCGTCTGCCGCGCCGGCCATTCCCTGTACTTCGCGCGCTTCGGCAGATATTCGAGCAGCCACCACGCGCCGCGCAGCGACTCGTGCAGCTCGCCGCGCACGTCAGGCGCGACATAGGAGAACGGGCTGCCCTTGCGCTGGATGCCCCAGGCGAGCTGGTTGACGGTGGCCTGGTTGACGCGAACCCCGCATTTTGTCGCCTCGTCGATCATCCAGAGCAGCGGATATTTTGAAATCCCGCTTTCCTTTTCCGGATAGCCGCCGCCGATATCGGCATGCACGCCGGCGAACCACACCTGCAAAATATCCTGCGGCTCGGCGTTGATGTCGTTGAAGCGGTTGTGCCGGAAGGTCTGCGGGTCGTCCCACTTCTTGAGGCGGAACATGGCGCGCCGCTCGTCGATCGAGATCGCCTGCCGGAACGTCCGCACGCTCGGGTTCGCAGTGGTGAACGCGAGCTCCTCGAGACTCGGCCAATAGAACCGATCGGCCCGCGGCACGATCACGCTCGCGACCGTATCCCAGACGCCGACGAAGCGGATCGTCGGCCAGCGCGCCGAGGTGATGCGCGCGAATTGCGCGGCGTTGTCGAACGCGGTCTGCGGCAGCGGCCCTTGCGCGTCGCCGGCATCGCTGAGCAGCTTCGCCTCGGCCCGCAGCTTCGGCGCTTCATCCGAGGAGAACTGCTTGTACGCGATCAGGCCGCTGCCTGCGAGATTGACCTGCTCGGGCGAGATCAATCCAATCTTGTGCACCAGCCCCGCCAGCACCCGCACGGTATAGGCGCCGCGGGAAAAGCCGAACAGGTAGATCTGGTCGCCTTCGCGATAATGGTGGACCAGGAAGCAATAGGCCGCGAGCACGTTGTCATCGAGCCCATAGCCGGTGAGGAGGCCGAGGATGGCGTTGAAATCCTGCTTCAGCCTGTGCCAGGCGTCCGGCCGCTCCAGCGTGCCGACGCCGGGATCATAAAACACCATCTGCCGCGGCTCGGTCTTCTCCGTCTTGCGCAGGCAGCGATACAGCTTGAGCACATTGGAGATGTTCTCGGAAATCTCGTTGCCGGTGCCGTCGCAGCAGATGATGATGTTACGCATGGGGGACTCGCGGGGCAGGGGCTACCTGGGCGAGAATATCGTGGAGCGCGAATTGAGGCTATTGCTTTAATCGGTGTCCCCAAACGGGAGTTTGATGGCATCATCTCGATGCCCTGACCTCTTCAAAACTGCTCCGATCTAGGCGCCTTTTCGTTTACTAGTGGCTTTCGAAGACCTGCCAGCGAGAATTGTTCGAGCTGTCGTGCCAAAACGCTCTTCAAACATCGCGAGCAATTGCTTGGCCTCGGTCCCTTCTACCTCAAAGAACTCTTCGTTGTATGTATCTTTTGCCCATACACTATATAGAGTCGCAAACAGGATCGTCGTCGAAAGTGCTAGGAAAGTGAGTTCGATAATGAATTCCATAGCTAGCTGTCGGCCGTCTTCCGTTCGTAGATCGAAGCCTGGAATGTCCGACAATTCGTGCACGAACTTGTTCCTCATATCGAGGAACTTATAAAGTCTGTCCCTTACGTCAGGCTCAAGTCTAACGCGCCTTCGAAGCCTTCGGAGAAAATTCCCCAAAGTCTGTTTTCGTTCGAGTTCAGTTTGTTCGAGAAGCCTTATGTCAGGATTATCGAGGACCGTGTCGATAGATTTTTGCAGCAACCTTTCGGCCTGTTGAATACATAGCAGGCAGAGGCCGATATATGTATAAACTCGAATCTCCGCTTCGGTATCGCTTGACATCGCCGCCTCCTGCTATGTGCACTGGGCGTGTCCGGAGACGTCAGAGGTCGAATTTTTCGAAAGTGTGCCCCTTAACAGCAGCTTTGCTACGACAGCGGAGGTTTGGTTTTCGTAACCCCTTTCTGCCATAAGTTCGAGGCGTGGCCTTAGCCAAGTTTCGTCCCACAATTCCCAAACTTTTCGATTGAAGTGCATTCTTATGCTTGCCGACCCTTCTCATTGATCTTTCCACACGCCAGACACAGCTTAATTTCGGGCGACGGGCGGCAGAGACCTGCGGCAGTAAACTGCTGAGCAAGCCGACCAAATACGGTCTCGCGGAGAACATCATCATTGAATAGCTTATAACGAGTGGCGTTCTTCGATTCTGGATCAAACCCCTGAGCTTGCACGCCCAGCGAATCCAGGTAGCTCTTACACTCAACAACGCGCAATACGTTGTCGCGACCACTATATGCAACGATATCTAACTCCCAACGCGGGGATGAGGGACGGCCAATCGTCTTTTTCTCATTCTTGGTCAGTTCTATTTTCACCGAGGTGCGCACCCAGTATCCTTCTATCCAAAGAATTTCAGCGACGACCTGCTCAAATGCATCCATCCGTCTTCTCCCTTTAAGCATCGGAGCCGAACATGCGCATCAGGCTCTTTGGCGAGCGCCCGATGCCTAGCTTGGCCGGTCGAAACCGATGGTTGCGTTGATATAGGGCCCGCAGCAACGCGACGGGCTTCGATGTCGTTCTACCTTCGCTTGGTGCCGCTGCCCAGCAGAGTTTCAGCTTAGCGGTTGTATCATATAGCCTGGGAATATCCGTTGATTGCAGTCTAGGTCCTGTAGAATGCGTTCAAGGTTTGACAGGTCTTCGCTGGTTGAGAATATCACTTGACGATTACTCTGCTTCGCGGCCGACGCTCGCTTGAGCAGGCGCTCAAAACTCACCTTCGCGGATGACTGTTGCCTTGGTTCATCAAATACCAAGAGTCCCGGATGATTAGTTGATTCAATTATCCCTAGTTCGAGCAGGCCAAGTTGATACGCCCACTTAAGCCGAATGGCGTCACTCGCCGAAGTCTCAAACCCAATTTCAAATCCTTCCTTTTGTGGCCGATAGGTATCATCGGAAATGGTGACTTCGTCCGGATCAAAAGTACTGAAACCAAACTGCTTAGCTTGGTCACAAACAATCGAGGTCAATTTTTTAAGTTTGCGCCGATCATGTACGCTCATTTTGTCGGCTGGCAGCGAAGCTTGTTCCGCTAAAAGCTTTGCATAACTCTCGGAGAGGGTTCTCAGTTGGGCGATTAAGTCGTCGACGGCAGCTTGGAGTTCTTCCAATTCTCGAACGCGAATCTCTAATCGGACTCGCTCCTCGACTACAGCGGCAGAAGGAGAACTGTTAGGCGATACTAAGTCGGTTCGTAAGGTCCGAATTTGCGCGTATAGATCTATCAGCTCTCGATCGGCGACGGCGACAGTCTGAGTCAGCTCGGCTAATGCTTCTTCCTCTCGGACAAGAACGTCACGGAACATCGCTAGCTGTGATCGAAGATACTCGATATTGTCTTCGATCGGCATTACAGCGGTCAGTATCTCTTGGGTTAGTAGCGTGTCCATCAATGCTTGCTCACAGGTCGGGCATCGATCTGGTGTAAGATCAACGGTGGAGCCTGAGAATCGCTGAAGCTTTTGTACGTCTTGATTCTTCTGAAGGTCTTCTTCGAGCGATTTTATGCGCCGTTTTAAGGAGGCAATATCTGCATCCTTGATTTGCTTTGAACTGTAGCTACGCAAGCGCTCGGCGTTGAGAAGTTCTGTGCGATGCGTTAGTTGCTCTAACTTCAGACGGAGCTGTTCGGCTGCTGTTCCAACTTCGGGGAGGGGACCTTCCAAAAGAATTCCTACCCGCGCCCGAAAGTTAGTGAGCAGGTTGCCCAGGGGCACCCAATCGTTGCTCTCAGCGATGAACAAACGGGCTTGGTCCAAGTCGAGTGTTATCGCAGTGGGCTTCGACGATATTCCTTCGATTCTACCTCCACTGCGGCGAACAACTCTTTCTATCTCATCAAGACGGAGGCGCCATTCACGGGCGTTTGCCGCTAAGTCATCCATTACCTGTTGGCGGCGGAGTTCTAGCCGGGGGACGTCGAGGTCCATTATGAATTCTACAGCTCGCTTATGCACCTCCCGAATGCGCAAATACGTTGGTATGGCCGCTGGGATAGACGACCAACCAACTTTCTGTTCTACCCAAAACAGAGGGAAGATCGTCTCTAGGTAAAGTTTGCCATCGGGCGCGTCATACCGTTTGACAGTCGGCAGCTCCCAACCAAGAAATTGTTCCAAGAAGTAATGGAAGCCATCCTCGCGAGTAGCTGCGCCAGGGTCGCTGACGAAAAAGCTCTTGCGAGATACTTGTGCACTGCCAGTCGTTAATGTCGGCCCGAACTCGACATTGATCAGGCGGTTGTCAATCTTAGATCTGACAGGACGGTGGACGGTAACAATTTGACCTTCGTCGTTCTCGATCTCAAGTGACACGGCGGATTCAAGAACAGCGTGCCTTTCCTTATTGTCTGTTTCAATGAAGCTTGTCATTGCATGCGGAAGCGGTATCTCCCGTCGAGGGCTAAGCATACGCTCCATGCCAAGCGCGTAGAGCATTCCCTGCATGCAGGTTGACTTGCCCCTTGTGTTATCAGCCCAAATGACCGTCAAACCTGACCCGAAGGTGATATCGGTTCCGTACGGCCCTGCGGATGTCTGGGCACGTAGTCGCAAATGTCTAAGACGGAGTGTCATACCAATTCCTCCATTCGCCAAATCCTGCTCAGGAGGTTCTCGGTAAGCTTTGGTGCGACGTCGTGAAGGAATGTGCGCTCTTCGGAAAGAGCGTCAACAGTTTTGATTGTAGAAGCAGCTCTTATGCCCCTGTCTGTTAACGAGACAGACTTGCCCTTGTCGACAGAGACAAACTAAGTGCGTGAGCATAAGATACGGCCCTGTTAAGCCAAGGCTCGACTCGTACAGATACATCGGCGGCGCGAAGCTTTCCCTGCAGTAGCGCACGTACATCCTCGCGTCCCTCAGCTATTCTTACGGCGTGAGCCAAGAACTGAAGTTTTTGAAAGCTTCCCTTTTTTCCGCGACTGTAAAGCAAGCTCAGCAACAAGATTGATACTCCCCAAGCCATCCTCAAGTCTCCCGCGACTGGTTCCGGCCGCGCCTTGAATGAGAACGGGGTATCCAGCAGACTTCTAAATGAGTTGTCAGGCGTCATCAGATTAAAAATCCAGGGGGCATCTCATGATCCAATCGGAAACCGATCCGAGGGCGATTTGTTCGACGAGATCATCTGCCAGCTTGGGAGCGGCTGCCTTGATCGCTGCATTCAGATGATCGATTTCAGTATTTAATATCAAATTCGGAGTTGGCCCACCTTGCGAACCGGCGAGACTCAACCGACGGACGCGAGTCGAGACGGCGCCGATGACTTTCTCGTGTAAATCAGGAGCGTTTGAACGTAAGGCATCAAGGGCAGAATTCCCTTGGAGCAAGCAATTCATCGCCTCTGCGACAGCTTCTTCAAGCCCCTTTGGACCTGTGCGCTTCACGAGCTTGCGCCTTGCGTTTTCTAGAAGGTCAGTTGAACCAGCTTGCCACTTACTCAATTCTGCCGGAGTTGGAGCGGAAATTTCCAACGCGACTTGGGTGAGGGCGGTCATGCCCGCGGCAATGGCACTCGGTGCGAAAGACTTCTGATCGTCGATCCCAACGTCAAATTCGTTGTCTAAATGGGCGCAGCTCAACATCCGTATTTGTAGGGTTTTATCTGCGCAGTGAAGATTTACTTCTTTGCTATCGTGCAATGGCACGAGCAGGCGCCAATGCTTTACCCCCTTTCCCAAGAAAAGTTTTTTGATTTCGTTTTCGTTCTTAACGAACTTTCCGGTGTCTATCGTGATCTTCCTTTTTTGCCGCTCAGCTCGAGTAGAGATGTCGATAGGCTCGACAACGGCGTAGCACTGGTAAGCGACAGCCTCCGATGTGCAGTAATAATCTATTCCAAAATCGCCTTTATGAGCGGCAGGAATTTTGTGAACGTTCAGGACACCATGCCTATTCTGCAACAGGCTGAGCGCGAATGCTTCCCACTCATCCGGATTCCAAACCTGAATCGCACTGACCACGCGATCTTCCCCCCCGACCCGATGTGAAAGCTTCGTATAAATCACTAGAAGGACTCAACCGAGCCGAGCGTCTAATGGCGGAAACCCGCACAGCAACAAAAACGACCGGGTCTTCCGACCCGGCCGTTTCAAACTCCGATCCGCCGATTTAAGCTTCGCTCAGCTCGCCTTCTTCACGAACGCGGGCTTGCCGACCTTCTTCTCGATCGCGCGCTTCAGATCGAGCGCGCGGGGGGAGAGCACGTCGGCCTTGGCCTTCAACAAATACTTATCGAGGCCGCCATTGTGGTCGACGCTCTTCAGCGCATTGGTCGAGACGCGCAGGCGCACGTTGCGGGCGAGCGCGTCCGAGATGAAGGTGACGTTGACTAGGTTCGGCAGGAAGCGCCGCTTGGTCTTGATGTTCGAGTGGCTCACCTTGTGGCCCACTTGGGGGCCCTTGGCCGTCAGTTCGCAGCGCCGGGACATTTCGAAAAATCCTCTTCCATCCCCGCCATAGCCGAGCCGCTTCTCGCAGGCGCCCGCGGGGGTCCAAAATCGCGTCCATTTCCAGGAACCGCGGACGTATAGGGGGAGACGGCCACGCGGTCAAGGTTCTTCGGAGCTTGGAAGCCCCGTGCCGGGGTTCCAAGCCTCTGATATTGTTGACGCGTTTTCTTCACGCGAACCGGAAATCCACTTCGCTTGAAAACGCTATGTCGCGCCCCGCGAAATCGGCCCGTTTCTAAGGGGTTCCAGCCACTTAAGCCATCATATAAAGGGCGCAATCCGCGCCGACATCATGGCTTTCGCTTAAGAAAGACTTTGGCTTCCCGCGAGCCGCGGGCGGCGATGAAAGGTCCCTAGGAAGCGTGGTTTCGCGACCCGCGTTGTTTGCCGGATATTTTTGCCTAAATGAACATCAGCTCGCGCCGATCCCGGGATTTTCCATTCGTGACTGCCAGATGCGCCGTTTCGCGCCAAACCCTCTCCATAAGGCTCGGCCTCGCCATCGGCCTGTGCGCCGCCGCCTGGGGCTTACTCGCGCCGCAGGCCGCTTCCGCGCAGGGGCGGCTGGATGCGCATTATGAGGCGACGCTGGCGGGCATCCCCGTCGGCAAGGGAAGCTGGACCATCGAAATCGGCGACGACGTGTTCTCGGCCTCCGCGCAAGGCGGCACCGCCGGCCTGTTGAAGGCGTTTTCCGGCGGCGCCGGCTCCGGCGCCAGCCAGGGCCGCGTCATCAACGGTGCGCTGGTGGCGAACGCCTATACCGCGACCACCACCACGCAGAAGAAATCCGAGACCATCCGCCTCGTGCTGGCCAATGGCAATGTGAAGGATTTTTCGATCGACCCGGTGCCGCCGGTCGATCCTGATAGAATCGTCGTCACCGACGCGCACCGCAAAAGCGTGCTCGATCCCATGACCGGCTCGATGCTGCGCGTGCCTGGTAATGGCGAGGTGCTGGCGCCGGATTCCTGCCGCACCGGCGCGGGGATCTTTGATGGCCGCCTGCGCTACGATCTCAAGCTTGACTACAAGCGCATGGAAACGGTGAAGGCCGAAAAGGGCTATCACGGGCCGGCGCTGGTCTGCGCGATCTATTTTAACCCGGTCGCGGGCTACATCCCCGATCGCCCCGTGATCAAATATCTCGCCGCCGAGCGAAAGATGGAGATCACCTTCGTGCCGATCGCCGGCACGCGCGTCCTGGTTCCGTTCCGCATGACGATCCCGACGCCGTTTGGCCTGGCGATGCTGGAAGCGACGTCGTTCGTGACGACAGCGATGCCGCCACGGGTGGCGAAGACGAATTGAGGCTTTGAAGTCACCTCGCCCCGCTCTTCGCGGGGAGAGGTCGGATTGCGCAGCAATCCGGGTGAGGGGCTGTCTCCACAGCGGGACTCGCGGAGACAGCCCCTCACCCCGACCCTCTCCCCGCGAAGAGCGGGGCGAGGGAGCGGAGAGAGCCGGCCGAACGTTGCGATGATGATGATTAAGTGAGGGACGAAGACTCTATCGCTCCCTCCCCCCTTGCGGGGGAGGGCTGGGGAGAGGGGTAAGCCACACAACGAGCTCTGCCCGTGAAACCCCTCTCCCTAACCCTCCCCCGCAAGGGGGGAGGGAACATAGCTTCGTTTGTGGGTGGCACCGGTGCCAGTGAAGCGACATGAGTAGCAGCATGAATCATGTTGACTCTTCCCCGCTTCTGATTCGACTCCGTCGCCTCGTTCTTTTTAAGAAATTAGTCCCGAAACCGTCGCTTGTGGACCCGCTGTAAACTTGATCTAGTGCCGCCGGGTGCGCTTCAGCGCGAGATGTTGCGGTGAACGTATCGGGTCCCGGGAGGAGTCAGCGATTCGGACGCGATTCGTTCCAGACTCGTTCCAGAGCTTAAGCCGCGACCGCATCACCGTCGCAAAGTGAAACAGAATCGGCGCAGCTGGTGCCAAACGAAAGAGAAACTCCGCGTTTTCCGTCATTGCGAGGAGCGAAGCGACGAAGCAATCCATACCTCCACACGTGGCGCTATGGATTGATTCGCGGAGTTCATCATCGGGCGGCGCTTTTGCGCCGACCCGTTGGCTCGCAATGACGGGGTGAGCGCTCGCACTTAAATAAGAAACACCTGCACAGAATGGCTTTCTCTCCTTCTACGTTCACAACCGAACGCGCGCGCGGCGCGGGCGTTACTGCCGTGCTCGGGCCGACCAACACCGGCAAGACGCATCTGGCGATCGAGCGCATGCTGGGGCATTCGTCGGGCGTGATCGGCCTGCCGCTGCGGCTCCTGGCGCGCGAGGTCTACAACAAGATCGCGGCTCGGGCGGGGAGCGAAGCCGTCGCGCTCGTCACCGGTGAAGAGAAGATCAAGCCGAAGAATCCGCGCTACTGGGTTTCCACCGTCGAAGCGATGCCGCGCGACCTCGACGTGAGTTTTCTGGCCGTCGACGAAATCCAGATCGCGGCCGATCTCGAGCGCGGGCATGTCTTCACCGACCGCATCCTGCATCGCCGCGGTCGCGACGAGACGCTGCTCTTGGGCGCGGCCACCATGCGGCCGATCATCGAGCGGCTGCTGCCGGGCGCCTCCATCGTCACGCGCCCCAGGCTCTCGCAGCTTGAATTCGCCGGCGACCGCAAGATCACGCGCCAGCCGCGCCGCACCGCGATCGTCGCGTTCTCGGCCGATGAGGTCTACGCGATCGCCGAGCTGATCCGTCGCCAGCATGGCGGCGCGGCGGTCGTGCTCGGCTCGCTCAGCCCACGCACGAGGAACGCGCAAGTCGCGATGTTCCAGAACGGCGACGTCGATTATCTCGTCGCCACCGATGCTGTGGGCATGGGGCTGAACCTCGACGTCGATCACGTCGCGTTCGCCTCCGACCGCAAGTATGACGGCTATCAGTTCCGCAGGCTCAATCCGGCCGAATTCGCGCAGATCGCGGGCCGCGCCGGGCGCGCGACGCGCAACGGCACCTTCGGCACCACGGGCCGCTGTGCACCGTTCGAGCCGGAACTGGTGAACGCGCTGCAGAACCACACGTTCGATACTGTCAAAATGCTGCAATGGCGGAATTCGAAGCTTGATTTCTCCTCGCTCGGCGCGCTGCAGGTGTCGCTGGCGCTGCCGCCGGGCCACGACGCGCTGACCCGCGCGCCGATTGCCGAAGATTTGCGCGTGCTCGATCATGCGGCGCGCGATGGCGAGGTGAGGGAGATGGCCCACGGCGCATCAGCCGTGGAACGGCTGTGGGACGCCTGCCAGATCCCGGATTACCGCAAGATCGCGCCCGCTGCCCACGCCGAGCTCGTGACCACGCTTTATGCGTTCCTGATGCAGAAGGGTCGGATACCCGACGCATGGTTCGCCGCCCAGGTCGACCAGGCCGACCACGTTACCGGCGATATCGACACGCTGTCGGGCCGGATTGCGCAAATCCGCACCTGGACCTTCGTCGCCAACCGGCCGGACTGGCTGTCCGACCCCGACCACTGGCAGGGGATCACCCGTGAGGTGGAAAATAAATTATCCGATGCGCTGCATGAACGCCTTACGGAGCGTTTCGTTGACCGACGGACCAGTGTATTGATGCGCCGCCTGCGGGAGAACTCAGTTTTGAATACGGAAATTGGCAAGACCGGCGAAGTGATTGTGGAAGGCCACGCGATCGGCCGGCTCGATGGATTTACCTTCGCGCCCGATGCGGCGGAGGCCGGCTCGGATGCGAAAGCGCTGCAGGCCGCCGCCCAGCAGGTACTGGCGAGCGAGATCGACGCGCGTGCCGGCAAGCTTAGCGCCGCGCCCGACGACCAGTTCGTGCTGACCTCCGACGGCACCATCCGCTGGACTGGCGATGCGGTGGCAAAGCTCGTCGCCGCCGACGACGCGCTGCATCCGCGCATCCGCATCATTGCCGACGAGCGGCTGTCCGGCGCGTCGCGCGAGGCCGTGCAGGCGCGGCTCGATCTGTGGCTGAAGACGCATATCGAAAAGCTGTTGGGGCCGCTGTTCGGCCTGTCCAAGGCCGAGGACATCACCGGCATTGCGCGCGGCATCGCGTTCCAGCTCGTCGAAGCGCTCGGCGTGCTCGAGCGGAGCAAGATCGCCAGCGAGATGAAGGATCTCGACCAGGCTTCGCGCGCGACGCTGCGCAAGTACGGCGTGCGGTTCGGCGCCTATCACATCTATTTCCCGGCGCTGTTAAAGCCTGCGGCGCGCGCGCTGGCCTCGCTGCTGTGGGCCGAGAAGCAGGACAACGTCGATATGTCGGCGCTGTCGGGCGCACAGCATCTGGCGAGCTCGGGGCGCACCTCGTTCCCGGTCGACAAGGCGCTGCCGCGCGATGCCTATCGCGTGCTCGGCTACCGCCAGTGCGGCGAGCGCGCCGTGCGCGTCGATATTCTGGAGCGGCTCGCCGATCTCATTCGCCCCGCCTTGGCGTGGCGCGAGACGTCGCCCGGCGAGAAGCCGGCCGGCGCGTTCGACGGCCGCGGCTTTGTGGTGACGCAGGCGATGACTTCGCTGACGGGATCCGCCGGCGAAGATTTTGCCTCGATCCTGCGCGCGCTCGGCTACCGCATGGATCGCCGCCCGCCGCTGCCACCGAAGCCTGCGCCTGAGGTTGTTGTCGAGACGGTCTCCGCCGAAACACCGCCGGTCGAGGCTGCTGCCGAAACCACGACGGAAACGCCAGCGGAGGAAGTCGCGGCCGAAGTGCCGGTGTCGAGCGAACCGGTATCGTCGGCGTCGCTGCTGCCCGAGGTCTCGCTGGCGCCTGCTGCCAGTGAGGAGCCGACTGCTGCGGCTGAAGCTGCGCCCGCCGAGACCACGCCGGCGGAAGCCGCGATTCTCGACGCGCCTCCGGAGCAGGAACCGGGAGAAGCGGTCAGCGCCGCGGAAGCTGCGGCCGAGCCCGCAACCGCGAGCGAAGCGCCCAGTGAATCCGAAGCGCCTGCTGAAGCCGCTCAAGCCAGCGCTGAAACTGAAGCCAAGCCTGAAACTGAAGCCAAGCCGGAGGAGAAATCCGAAACGCCGGCGGAGCCGCAACTCGTCGAAGTCTGGCGGCCCGGCGGCCGTTCCGACGAACGCCGCCCACACCACGACCGCAACCGTCAGCGCCATCACCGCGCGGGCGAAGGCGCGCAAGCTGCAAGCGGCGAAGGTGGTGAGGGCGCGCCGCGCGAGCAGCGTCATCGCCGCGGCCGACGCCATGGCGAGTTCAGAAAGCCGCGCGAGGGCGCACCGGCCGATGCTACGGCAGCGCCGGCCGCGGAAGGCGCGCCTGCGGCAGAAGCGCGTCCGGATCGTCCGCCGCGCGAGCGTTTCGAGGGCAAGGGCCGCGACCGCGAGGAGCGCCGCGACAAGTTCGATCGCAACAAGGGCGAGCGCAAGGGTGGTCGCGACAAGGGCGAGCGCGGCGGCCGTGATTTCGGCGGCCGCGACAAGGGCGGCCGCGACAAGCGCGAGAGCGGTCCCTCGCACCGTCAATGGGCGACCAGCGCGAACCCACGCGAGCGCGACCGGCCGGTCGATCCAAATTCACCGTTCGCAAAGCTGGCGGCGCTGAAAGAGCAACTCGCCGGCAACCGCAAGGAATAGTCGAGCAAATATTTGGAGCGGCAGCGTCTCGATAAGTGGCTGTGGCATGCGCGGGTGGTGAAGGCCCGCACCTCGGCTGCCGCCCTGGTCGAGGCCGGTCACGTCCGCATCAACGGCGTGCGTGAAATGGCGCCGGGACATTCGGTGAAGGTTGGCGACGTCTTGACGATCGGGCTCGATCGCACCGTGCGCATCCTGAAAGTGGTGGGATTTTCCGAGCGGCGCGGCGACGCTGCGGCGGCGCGCGTGCTCTATGTCGATTTGCAGATCGGCAAACAATAACTATCTGCGCAGAGCACGCAGGGACGCCTGAAAAACGGCCGCTACAGGCCCGCTGCTTCCCTTGCGGCAGCGCACTGCATGCGCTACGCAAACCCCGGAAAACTGGTCCGTTTCGGAGCGTTGGATGACTTACGTCGTCACTGAAGCCTGCATCAAGTGCAAATATACCGACTGCGTTGAGGTCTGCCCCGTCGACTGCTTCTACGAGGGCGAGAACATGCTGGTCATCCATCCCGACGAATGCATCGACTGTGGCGTCTGCGAACCCGAGTGTCCCGCCGACGCCATCAAGCCCGACACCGAGCCGGGCCTCGAGAAGTGGCTCGAGGTCAATACCGAGTACGCCAAGAGTTGGCCCAACATCACCCAGAAGAAGGAAGCGCCGCCGGACGCGAAAGAATTCGAAGGTGTCGAGGGCAAGTTCGAGAAATATTTTTCCAAGGAACCCGGTAGCGGCGATTAAGCCTGTGGATAAGTTGAGGGCTCGTTGAGCCTGATTTCGGCCCCAATCTGAACCGAACGCGCCTGTCGGATTTAACCCTGTTAGCGTACTTATGACGGAAACCGCCCCGTAAGGGCCCGGAACCCGGCGTAAATCATTGATTTTCGCGGAAAATGTGCTATATTGGGCACATTACAAGCCGATCCCGGCCATGCGTAACCTTGGCCCCGGTGGGTTTCCGTAAAACATCGAACAGGGGCGTGGCAGTTCCGCGCGCAGGCTGTGTCACAGAAAACGCGTAAAAAGAGTGCTTCCAAGACGACGAAAAAAGCCGCTCCGGCCAGCCGCAGCGCAACCAAAGGCCGTGCCAAGGCGCCCATGAAGGACGCCAAGAAGGTTTCGGCCACAAAGTCCTCAAAGAACAAAAGAAGCGCAATGCCAGAAAAGACTGCCAAGACCGCCGCGAAAGCGACGGGTTCGAAGAATTCTGCCCCGAAAGTTGCTGCCAAGCATCCCGTCAAGACTCCCGTGAAGGCTGCGCCGGCGAAAGCTGCCGCGCCGAAGGCCCCTGCCAAGCCGGTCGCCGCCGCGCCGCGCGTCGAGGAGCCGAAGAAGGTCGTGACCCAGCGTCAGGGCTTCAAGGCCAATGAATTCGTGGTCTATCCGGCTCACGGCGTCGGCCAGATCCTGGCCATCGAGGAGCAGGAGATTGCGGGCGCCAAGCTCGAGCTGTTCGTGATCAATTTCATGAAGGACAAGATGACGCTCCGCGTGCCGACCGCCAAGGTCGCCAATGTCGGCATGCGCAAGCTGTCCGAGCCGGCGCTGGTCAAGAAGGCCCTCGAAACCCTGAAAGGTCGTGCGCGCGTCAAACGCACGATGTGGTCGCGCCGGGCGCAGGAATACGAAGCGAAGATCAATTCGGGCGACATCGTTGCGATCGCCGAGGTGGTCCGCGACCTCTACCGTTCGGAATCGCAGCCCGAACAGTCCTACAGCGAACGCCAGCTCTATGAAGCAGCGCTCGATCGGCTGTCGCGCGAAATCGCGGTCGTGCAGCATTCGACGGAGACCGAAGCGGTCAAGGAAATCGAAAGCCAGCTCGCCAAGAGCCCGCGCCGCGGCGCCAAGGCCGAAGCCACCGAAGCGGACACCGAGGCCGACGAGGCCGATGTCGACGCCGACGGCGACGACGCTGCCGTGGCGGATGAAGCAGCCTGAAAGAATCCGAGGATTGAAACGAAAAGCCCGGTCGAGAGACCGGGCTTTTTGTTTTGCGAACGCTCGCAACGCGTTGTCGTTTCCCTTCTCCCCTTGTGGGAGAAGGTGGCGCGAAGCGCCGGATGAGGGGTTCTCTCCGCGGAGACAGACCCCCTCATCCGTCTCGCTGCCGCTTCGCGCCCGCCTACGCCACCGTCTCCCACAAGGGGAGAAGGGACGTCCGCGGCTGACGAGAGAAGCTCAGCGGCAGGATTGGATAGCATTTGCAGCCACTTACGCGGAAAGTGGCCCAATTTTC
This sequence comes from Bradyrhizobium sp. sBnM-33, assembly GCF_032917945.1. NCBI lineage: Bacteria > Pseudomonadati > Pseudomonadota > Alphaproteobacteria > Hyphomicrobiales > Nitrobacteraceae > Bradyrhizobium > Bradyrhizobium sp. sBnM-33. The sequence continues at coordinate 8,955,973 of NZ_CP136624.1, read as the reverse complement.
GACTTTTTGTGACCAGAATCGGGGAAGAACCTCCCACCCGCATCCAGATCTACCGCAAGGGGGATTCGATGAAAGGGCAGGTTCAGTCAGTCTTTCTCGCCGTTGTCGTAGCCGTGCTGCTTCCGGTCAGCGCGCCGGCCGCACAGGTCAGGGACTGCAGTGCGGCGGTGCCGTCAAATCAGCAGGGGCATTGGTCGTGGCGCCTGATCGACGGGCGCAAATGCTGGTACGCCGGCAAGACCGTGATTTCAAAATCATTGCTGAAATGGCCTGCCACGGCACCAGCGCAAGTGTCCGACGCGGCACCGATCGCCGTCGCCGCGGAGAAACGTAGCGAGCCGATGGATGCGCAGGCGCGGATGCTGGATGACGATGATAGCTTCGAGTCGCGCTGGCGCGCGCGTGCAATTCCGGAGTAGAGCTAGACCGCGAACTTCTCGGTGAAGCGCAGCTCTCTCCGCGTCATTGTTGTCGGGGCTGCGGCTAACTCAGGCGCTTCGCGCCTCAATCCACCACGATCTTCACGCGATCGCGCGGCTTGACCTGGGCGTGCTGATCGAGGCCGTTGAGGATGCGGAAGCGCTCGGCGGGGCGGTCGACGCCGGTCATGCGGTGGGAGAGCGATTCCACGGTGTCGCCGGGCTGCACGGTGATGACCTTGATGCGCAAGGGGCGCGCGGCCTGGATTTCTTCCAGCGTCAGGCGGCGGAACGAGTTGACGGTCTCGCGCGCATTGCGCTCGCTTTCGGTATTGCGCTGCTTGGCGGCGAAGATGAAGCGGTAGACGTCGCTGCCGTAGCGCAGCGCATAGACCTTGAACTGCCACTGATCGCCATTCGCAGAGGCCGAAGCCACCGGAAAACCGTTGATCATGAGGTCTTCGGTCGAGCCCTTGTCGACGCCTTCCATCCAGCCTGAATTGAGGTATTCGGACAGCGACTGTTCGGCCGGCACGCGCACCACGTCGAAGCGC